>JAGRMV010000117.1 GCA_020441045.1 Deltaproteobacteria bacterium
TTTTGAATAATAACAAATCACTGTCGCACAAATCAGCACAACCAAACGCTCCTTACCTAGCAATAGCTGATTGGATCCTTGATGGAAAAAAGCCAATGGAACAAAAAATGCTGGAAAAACTGCAGCCGGAATCAATGATAAGACCTGCTTTGTCCTACCCGTCATGACGATAAAACGAGATAGATAGATCACACTGGCCCGGATGGTAAACGTACCCAAGCCTAAAAAGATCACCACAAGCCAAAAATCTGCATATCTCATTACAGCACCCGCCTATTCTTATAGTGCAACAGTAAAGCGCCAATCGAAATACTACAAACTGCTGTCACCAAAAGCCCAAGATGATAGGGTAAATCATGCAATAAAACAGAGAAAATCGAAGCTACAATGGCGACATATATGTGAATTCGACTGGTAAGTGTCGGAATGGTCAATGCCATAAAACTTAAAGGTACCGCAAAATCAAGCGACAGCGATGTCGGCGTAATGTTTCCAAAGAAAAACCCTAAGATCACACTAAGATGCCAAGCAAGACTCATAAATACAGCTGCCCCGAAATAAAAGACCAGCATATCGGAGGTTGATGCATACAGATCTTCATTGCTAGCTACAACTGCATAGGCCTGATCTGTCAAAAAATAAGCCACAAACGATTTTTTCCAAAAAGAGACCCCTTGCAAGCGTGGAGCCATTGCAGCACTATACAAGAGCATCCGCAAATTAATCACGAGCCCTGTTAAAACAATCACCAAGCTTTGTGTATTTTGATTCATAAGATCAACCGCTGCCAGCTGCGAGGCCCCTGCAAATACCATTAAATTGATACCTAATGTTTCTGATAGCGATAAATTTGCGTTCGCCGCAGCGGTTCCCATAATCAAACCAAATGGAATAACCCCTGGGACAATCGGCACCATCAATGCAATACCACGTGTAAATGGATGCGATTTTTTCATCACGAACGAGACCACATAACAAAAAATAAAGGCCGTGTCGTGTTTTCTTCACCGCTTTCAAAACAATAAAAAAAGCCTGATGGTGAAGGCTTGCGAAAATGATGATATTTATGTACACAGCCCCCATGCCAAAAGGTCCAAAAATCATCATCGGGTGGTGGGAATACTTGCATCTCCCCGCCTTACATAAAAGATCGATCAAGGCCAAAATTGATACAGGTGCGAGAACCTCAGCTTTGCATGCAGAAGATTCCGAAGTTTTTAAACATCGAGGTATTTCAAAAGTCCGTTTTACCATTTATCCAAATCAAAAAGATCGGTTAAACAGAAAACAAGTGATTGCAGACCTCATCGATCAACGCACCATCAAAAGCTCAATGGGGCATACTTCTTTTCGTCCTGTGATTGAAACCCCGGTGTGCATTGGTGGTCTTACTTTCGATGCTGAACTAACTTTGGTCAATCGCGATTTATTGGGTTTTAGAATGCTTTTGGGGCGACAAGCACTCAAACAACATTTTCTGATCGATCCCAAGAAAAAGAACATTTTATCCAGAAAGAAATAATCATGAAGATTGCTATCTTATCAAGAAATGAGCACTTGTATTCTACCCGACGTTTGGTTGAAGCTGCGCTGCAACGTGGCCATGACGTCATGGTCGTTGATCCACTCAAATGCTATATGAATATCACCTCTTCGAAACCATCGATTCATTATAAGCATCAATCACTTGAGAACTTTAATGCTACCATTCCTCGTATCGGCGCCTCAATTACGTTTTATGGTACTGCTGTACTACGGCAATTTGAAATGATGGGGGTTTATTCGATCAATGAATCTGTTGCCATCACTCGCTCAAGAGACAAACTACGCGCCTCTCAAATATTAGCTAGAAAAGGGATCGGCTTACCCATCACAGGATTTGCCCATTCGACAAAAGACACCGATGAGCTGATTAAACTTGTTGGTGGCGCCCCATTGGTGATCAAAATCCTTGAAGGGACGCAGGGTAAGGGAGTGGTCCTGGCTGAAACCAAAAATGCAGCAGAAAGTGTTATCGAAGCTTTTCGAAGCCTCAACGCAAATATTTTGATTCAAGAGTATATCAAAGAGGCAGGTGGAGCCGATATCCGATGTTTTGTTATTGGAGATAAAGTCGTTGCATCCATGAAAAGACAAGGCAGAGAAGGAGAATTTCGGTCTAATCTTCACCGCGGAGGAACGGCAGTAAAAGTTAAAATTACTCCAGAAGAACGCGCCACTGCTGTCAAAGCTGCAAAAATCATGGGGCTCAAAGTAGCTGGCGTTGATCTTCTGCGCTCAAACAACGGTCCAGTCGTCATGGAAGTGAACTCATCTCCAGGGCTGGAAGGCATCGAACAATCAACCCAAAAAGACGTAGCTGGGATGATTATCGAATTTTTAGAAAAAAACGCCAAACCCGGTAAAACCAAAACCAAAGGTCAAGGGTAGATATAAGCGAAGACAGGCCTGGTTCACAGTACAGTCCTCGATATTGCACCTCTTTCTGTTGCAAAAGCCTATTTATATAAGCTTACAAAGCTTCTCACGAAGAAGATCATGCGCCTTGTACAAAATATACAACTGCTTTTGCCACCGCCTTCTCTTGCCATAGTGCCATAAACTAAAACCATGATCCAAGGAGAATGTTTTTTTACAATCATGCCTGGTCAAAAAATCAATATAAACCGCTGGGAAATTTCTTTGTATGGCTGTTGCGACCATCGCTTGTAAATACTGTTCAGAAGGAAGTAAGTTATTTTGTGCAGATACGACTTGATAAGACCAGGCTGGTTTTTCTTGTTTTTCTGGCATGTGCACAACTTTAAGCTTTTTTCTTTCGTAGGCACCAAGCCCTGCCCATTCCAAGACATCTAGCAAACGAAGTGATAAATCATCTATTTCGTAGAGCACTCCCCATACCTGCGAACCCGTTTGAGGATGGATACCCGCATAGCCCTTGCCTTTATATTCATTGGCCAGTGAAAACCGCAGCTGATGGTGGTCTACATATGCCACGCCCAATTCTTTGACGTTCATTTTACGTGTATGAAACCGTTTCACCGATAGATTTGCTCCATACCCAAAATAGAGATGGTTTCTCGCACCTTCTTTGGCAATGGCTTTTCTTATATAAATACAACTCTGTAGAAAATATTTATAGCTTCGTTGTCTTATAATGCTTAACATCATCAACCATATCAATCATACAAAAATACTTGTTACCGTATCTCTATAGCACCGCTATAGAACCTTTGACAATTGATGAATGATTTGACACAAACGTTGTCATGCCGGAACTTCCAGAGGTTGAGACTGTACGAACAAGCTTAGAACAAGCAATTCCATCCGGGACAATCATCCAGAAAGTAGTCTTACATCGCAAGGACTTACGCTTTCCTTTTCCCCAAAAACTATCGGCTACTTTGCAAGGGCAACGCATTCAATCTTTTCGTCGAAGAGCCAAATATTTGTTATGGGACCTCGAAGAACATACATTGATCAGTCACTTAGGCATGACAGGCACCTGGCGATTGGCACCAGACAACAGCAAACTTTCTCTGCATGATCATGTTGACATCACATTATCTGATTCAAGACATCTTATTTATAGGGACCCTAGGCGCTTTGGCTATATGGACATCGCTGCGCGCCAGCAAGAAGAAAAAAGCATCTATATACAGCATCTCGGCCCCGAGCCCTTGTCTCATCAATTTACTGGCGACTACCTGTGGCAGCTTACCGAAAAACGCACCGCCCCTGTTAAAAATGTGATCATGGACCAACGTATTGTCGTTGGCGTCGGCAACATATACGCCTGTGAAGCTTTATATTTAACGGGTATCCGTCCAACTATGGGTGCACACAAGCTCAGCAAGGTCGGTGCAAAAAACCTCGTTAAGCATATCCAAAATATTCTCGTGCGTGCCATCAAAGCAGGAGGATCTACCATTAGCGATTTTAAACAAGCACAAGAACAATCAGGGTATTTTCAAATGCAATTTCATGTCTATGGCAAAAAAGATCTTCCCTGCGCTACCTGCGGTACAAAAATCAAAAACAAAACACTTGCTGGCCGAAGCAGCTTTTACTGCCCGAAATGTCAAAAATAAGGTACGCCCATGCATCGAAATAAGCAGAGCTTTTTTTGGAATCAACAAGCCTTCTTTGATACTTATTGGCAACGTCAACCGTGGCACGGCAAAAAACAACTTTTGGTTGATCACATCAACATTGCAGCAACTGATCTGGATCATTTATGTCAACAAGAGGCTGTTACCACCCGCATGCTGACACAACAAAACAATACCTTTTCACTACGTAGCCCCAAATGGGATGTCAACGACCCAAGCAAAAGAACATTATTCATCCAAGAAATGGATCGCTGGTTTCCAGAAGTACGTGATCTTTACAAGTATTTTCCTCATTATCCTAGGTGGCGATTTGATGACATCATGGGAAGCTACAGTACAGCGGGAAGTTGTTCTTCCCCGCATGTTGATTTCTATGATGTTTTTATTCTGCAAGTAGCGGGTAGCAAGCGATGGCTGATCGAAAAAACAAAACGCAATTTTGAACAATGCAAAGGCGATGCATTACTGCCACATACTGATCTTCGTATCATCAAAGAAGTGCAAGATTATGATACATATATTCTAGAACCTGGAGATATCTTATACGTCCCTACACGCTTTGTGCATGAAGCAACCGCTATCCAAGATAGTTTTTCATATTCTATAGGTCTGCGTTCACCTCGAATCAAAGATATGATTGCCGCCATTGATCCTAAAGAGGCCCAAAAAATAAACGAAGATATACGCATGGAAGAAGACCATATTTACATAGATAATCTTAGCATTCCCAACCGACTCCTATCGCATATCCATAATTGGCCGCGATCAATCGCCCTACCAACCGCCCCAACCCCATTATGGTTTGGCAAGCTTGCAACCATGCCTCCCGATGATATGCCACAGCAGGCTTATCTTTCGGATATTTTATTAGAGGATCAGGAAGCGCTTTTGTCTGAATTAGAGCGCTTAGATACAGCGTGGACGCTTGATCCAGCCTGCAAAATTGCCATACAAGAGCGTCCAAATCTCGATGAAATACATCTTTTTATTCAAGGTGAGCATATAGCGATGCCCAAACAGGCACGTGCTTTTATCGAGCAGCTTATTCAAATGGAACCTTGGACTTCGTCTGAGCTTAAAAAATATTTTACAAAACTCCCATGGAATCAACAGCTCTGGACCTATCTTTGTGTCAATGACTTGATGTACAAGGCCTAGATCCCCTCCACCAAATAGCACTTTCATGATATGACGCTTACAATATGCTAATCTCAACCCACCAACTGTCCAAAACCTATGGCGCCCTCCCACTGTTTTCTGGTTTGACTTTTACCATTAGCGACAATGATCGTATTGGTCTGATTGGCCCTAATGGCGCAGGAAAATCGACTTTGCTCAAAATCCTTGCGGGACAAATCACCTCCTATGAGGGCAATATCTCTAAAAAACAAGGCCTTAGTATTGGCTACCTAGAACAAACCCCTATTTTTACCGAAGGAAAAAATATTTTCGACAGTATTATGGAAGGTGCTTTAGATCCTGACGATTGGCAACTGCAAAGTCAGGCCAGCGAATATATATCAAAGATGGGATTAAACGCCTTTGCAGAAACCACAACCATTGAAACACTCTCTGGAGGATGGAAAAAACGTGTGGCACTAGCACGTGAACTGATCAAAAAGCCCAATGTACTATTATTGGATGAACCTACCAATCATATGGATATAGAGGGAATCACTTGGCTTGAAAACTTTTTATCTGCAGTGCGTTTTGCTGTGGTCACAATTACCCATGATCGCCTTTTTTTACAACGTGTTTCCAACCGTATCATCGAAATCAACCCCCGTCACGAAGGTGGATTGCTGAATGTTCAAGGTGATTATATGAAATATATCGAAATTCGTGATCAATTGATTCTTTCACAAGAAAAGCGTGAAGTGATTCTCAAAAATACTCTCCGCAGAGAAACAGCTTGGCTTAAGGCAGGAGTCAAAGCACGTACAACCAAACAAAAAGCCCGTATCCAACAAGCTGGCACCCTTAAAACACAGGTAGAAAACCTCACTCAAAGAAACATCGACCAAACCGCCAGACTTGCCTTTGTCGGTGCCGAAAAACTTCCTAAACGACTTATTGAAGTAAGCCACCTTAGCAAAAAATATAAGGACCATACCATCTTTGAAAATCTCACCCTGACCATTGGACCAGGTTCACGCATTGGTTTGATTGGGAAAAATGGGGCTGGTAAATCAACGCTGATTCGCACACTCCTATCAACAGAAAAAGCCTCCGCAGGAAAAGTTTTTCATGCCGATCAATTACAAGTTGCGTATTTTGACCAAAACCGAGAAGACCTTGACTTAGAACAAACTTTATCAAACGCCATTTGCCCAGATGGTGATCATGTTCAGTACAATGGGAATATGATTCACGTACGAAGTTATCTCGATCGCTTTTTATTCACCAAACAACAATATGATATGAAAGTTGGCACCCTTTCTGGTGGTGAGCAAAGCCGACTTCTAGTGGCTCGCTTGATGCTACAACCGGCGAATTTACTGATCTTAGATGAGCCAACCAACGATCTTGATATCGCCACGCTCAATGTTTTAGAACAATGTCTACAAGATTTCCCAGGCGCGATCATTTTGGTCAGTCATGATCGATATTTTCTCGATCAAATTTCCAACCAACT
>JAGRMV010000118.1 GCA_020441045.1 Deltaproteobacteria bacterium
GTCTGGATGCTCCCAGATATCCCAATTGTTTGCATTGACAAAAAACACATGGCCAAACACATCATGCCAAAGCGGTTTTGCGTTCGCCCTCAAATTTCTTTCTACTTCTTGGGCCAAGACATGTGATGCAAAACCGCACACGACCCATAAACATAACAATACACTTTTTTTATAGTTTCGACTCATGCTACCCCCCCTTTAAAAAAACACATGCGTCTTATATTCAATAATAAAAAGGGTTTTAGCAAGTTCGCACACCAAATGCAAGTACAAATCCTTGCAACTGCCCCTAATCCAAAAACATCAGCAATGGACCCTATCTTTATACTGGGCAAGCCTTGCCATTTTTGAGCTTTTTGTGCCACCATTTACTTCGAGAAACAAGACTGTTATGTACTTTGTTTATCCGAAAAGGTAGGGCCTAGGTATGGCAACAGAATCAATCACATTGGATGCAAACAAACTGATCGATTTACAAAGGGTCACAACGGTATCGCCTTCTCCTTGTGGCACGTGGGCAGCTGTAGCTGTTGAGCGCCTAGATGCATCGGGGGCCAAATACGTCTCTGATTTGTGGCGCGTTTCGCTCAGCGGCAGCAAGCAAGCTTTTCAACTGACCCGTGGTGACCACTCCGATACTGCGCCTTGCTTTCGACAAGACGGCGCTTTGGGTTTTTTGAGCAATCGTCCCCTTGGCGAAGGGGATGCTGCAGAAGGTGAAAAAGACCGGATGCAAGTATGGGTTTTGCCACCCTATAGCGCTGATCCAGAGCGGATCACCGATGAGCCGCTTGGCGTGCAGTCGTTTCAATTTGCCAAACATGCCGATCGACTGATTGTATTTGCCAATGTACTACCTGAGCTTGCCTTTGAAAAGCAGCGGCAAACCTACCTTGATCGTAAAAAAAACGGCCCCTCTGCTCTGCTTTATAAACAGATGCCTGTACGCTACTGGGATGCCTGGATTCCAGATACAACCCCACATTTGATTGCTTATGATGGTGCTGGCAACAACCGCAAAGATCTTACGCCGGACACCACCGATGAACATCGTCGCGCCAGTTGGGATGTCAGCGAAGACGGACAAAAGGTCGTCATCAGCCGGTTGACGATGGCGGCAGATCGCATGCACGACTGCGCCATGCAGCTGATTGACATCGATACGCAAGCGCAGCAAATTCTTGGCGCAGCAACGGCCGTTACTTTAGAGTTTCCGAAATTCAGCCCCGATGGACGATGGCTCACCTGCACGCATCATCTGCGATCCGTGGCCAAAGCCGGTAAAACCGATTTGGCATTGTTTGACCTTCAGTCCACCGCAACAGATTGTACCATACTGACCCAAGACTGGGATCGATCACCGATGCCGGCTGACTGGTCAGCCGATAGCACAAAAATCATTGTCACCGCCGATGACCATGGCCAAGTTCCGGTGTTTGCAATTGATATTGCCAGCAAAACAGTTGCGCGCATCACGGCCAAAGCTGCCGGAGGATCGCACGCAGGCATACGCCGGGTTGATCAAGATAAGATCATTGGTATTCGTTCCAGCCTGCAACATCCACCTGAATTGTTTTGCGCCCCTTTGCAAGTTGATGCGACCCCAACGCTTCCCTACGTGCTTTCTGGTTTTTCACAAAAAATCGGCGAGCGCATCGCCGTGATCGAAAACGTGGCCGTACCCTCTACTGATGGCACGCCCATTCACGGCATCATTTTAAAACCGCCACATCCCAAAAAAGACAAAACCCCAGTACTATTGTGGATTCATGGCGGCCCGATGGGCGCCTGGGGGGACATGTGGCACTGGCGCTGGAATCCTTTGCTGGCTGTTGAACAGGGTTTTACGGTTGCACTGCCCAACCCCAGAGGTTCAACGGGATTTGGGCAAGATTTTGTCGAAGGTATTTGGGGCAACGTTTGGGGCAAGCAATGTTTTGAAGATGTCATGGCCTTTGTCGATCACCTCGAAACCGATGCGGATCTGGATGCCAACAACATTGCGGTGATGGGAGGATCATTTGGTGGCTACATGACCAACTGGATCGGTAGTCAGACCGGCGACCGTTTTCCATGCCTGATTACCCATGCCAGTTTGTATGACATGGCAGGTTTTTATGGCGTAACAGACTTTCCTGCCTTTTGGTCGATGTTTATGGGGGAGCCGCCGTTTGCCGATCCGGTTGCCTTTAATCAATATTCTCCAAGTCGATTTGTTGCCCATTGGAAGGCCCCGACACTGATCATCCATGGCGAGAAAGACTACCGCGTGCCAGTGGGCGAAGCGCTGCATTTGTTTGAAGCTTTGCAACACCATGGTGTCGACAGTCAGTTATTGATTTATCCGGATGAAAACCACTGGATCCTCAAACCCCGCAATATCGTCAACTGGTATGAGAGCGTTTTTGCGTTTTTGGCCAAACACATCACCATGTAAATATACAGTGGATGGTGCACCGATCCGCAGCATTGCAAAAATATAAACCCACACTTGCACCACGCATCTTATAGCGCTTAAAAATCAATAGGTTATACTAACGGCCCTATCTTATCCACAGGTATAAAAAGCTTCTTGACAAAGGAGACAAAATCATAGATAAGTTCAAGCCTTCAAAGGAATATATTATGTATGCAGTGATTCAAATAGGTTCGCACCAATATAAAGTCTCTCAAGGAGACAAAATTTCTATCCAAAAAATCGACGCGGCTGAAGGTAGCCAAATCACCTTCTCCGATGTGGTTTGTGTATCCAAAGATGACCAAATCCAAACCGATACCAGCAAAATAAGTGTGCTTGGTACCATCGTTGCGCAATCACGTGGTGACAAAATCCGCGTGTACAAGAAAAAGCGCCGAAAAGGTTTTGAGAAAACCATCGGACATCGTCAGTATTATACAACCGTTGAAATCAACAAAATCGAGGCATAGACTATGGCACATAAGAAAGCGGGCGGAAGCTCTAGAAACGGAAGAGACAGTCAAGGACAACGTAGAGGCATCAAGATCTATGGTGGTCAACGCGTATTGGCTGGTAATATTTTGGTTCGTCAATGTGGAACAAAAATTCACCCCGGTGATTTTGTTGGCATGGGCAAAGACTACACGCTTTTTGCAAAAGCTGATGGAACCGTGCAATACGATCGTTTGGGTCGTGACAGAAAAAAAGTTTCTGTGGTTCCTTTTTCATAAAGCTTTTTTTTATTTCATTGAAGCACAAAATATTTCAAAAACAGGCGTTTTTTGCGCCTGTTTTTTTGTATAAATCGTGCTACATCTTGAAGCCTTCGAATCAACTCTCATGACTAAGAAAACGTTCATCGATTTTTGCAATATTTTTATCAAAGCTGGCGATGGCGGCGATGGCCATACTGGTTTTCGGCGGGAAAAATACGTACCCAAAGGTGGTCCCGATGGGGGCGATGGTGGCCGAGGCGGCAGTATTATTGCCAAAGGTTCGGAGCATGAATTTTCGCTACTTGATTATACCCAACGCAAACATTTCCGCGCCAAGAACGGTCAGCCCGGCGGGCGCAGGCAAAAAACTGGGCGCAGTGCCGACGACCTTGTCCTCTGCGTGCCGCTAGGCACAGTCTTTCGCAACAAAGAAACCGGTCGACCCATGGGCGAAATCATCGAAAACGATCAAACTCTTGTCTTGCAAGAAGGCGGCAAGGGTGGCCTGGGCAATCAGCATTTTGCCACTTCAACCAACCAAACCCCAAGAAAATCAACACCGGGTGAAATACGTGAAGGCTTTTGGGTGCAAATGGAACTCAAGCTCCTTGCAGATATTGGCTTGGTAGGATTTCCCAATGCTGGCAAATCGACTTTTTTATCGACCATCACCAACGCCAAACCCAAAATTGGCAACTATGCATTTACCACTTTGCATCCTTGCATTGGGGTGTCAAGACTTAAGCAAGACGATAGTGACACCCTGATCATCAGTGATATCCCAGGACTGATCGAAGATGCACATAAAGGTGTTGGTCTTGGTATTCAGTTTTTACGGCACATTCAGCGTACGCAAGCTCTGTTATTTATTCTTAATGGTGACCCTGAGCATGTGGAGTCCCCCCTTACGCAATGGAAAACGTTACAGGCCGAACTACAAAGTTTCGATCCTACCCTCATGCAAAAACCGATGCTGATCGCACTGAACAAGACCGATCTGTTAGATCAGGAGCAAATCCAAAAACTGCAAAAAGATTTTGCAGAAAAAAACCTATCCATTGCCTTGATTTCTTGTCACAATAAACAAGGTATCCATGAGATTCGAGAAAAATTACATGCCATTGTATAAGCCATTTCTGCTCATCGCAGGTTTATTCGTTGTTGCATGTTCAAACTCGGAAGATGTCATTGTTACAGAAGCGGTCAGCATCTCCGATCCTTTTGCAATGATGCAACAACTACGTCAGAGCACTGATCCATTTGTTCTTTTTGGCCAAGCCTACCCTACATTTCGCTTTACCACCCAAGCAACGTTTTATGAAACCGATCGCAATGATCAGACCTTGCCACCTCTGGTTGCCAAAACCACATATGAAGCCATCGACAATCAGTACTTTCACATCCAGCGCGTACCCTTTGAACCCGTGCCTTCGGTCGAGTTGATTTTTGATCGTGGACTGCATTTTTTGCGCCCCCATTTGCAAGAAACTTTTTACCAAATCAAAAATAATCCAGAAGTTGATCGACTCAAGCACACAATCACTGAGGAAGTCTTTCACTTTTTTGACCTCACGACGCTGGCGCAAGAGCAGCCAATCCAAGAACAAAACAATCTTTGTTATCATGGCGGCCAAGGCTTTATTTGCTTTGACCAACAAACCCTTCTTCCCATTACCGGCAATGTCACACACAAGCTTGAGCAATCTTCACAAGCTCCTTCAGGATTTGAGAGTTTTATGACGATCGAATTCCATCTTGATATCGATGCCAAGGACATTTTGCCCATCCAACCCGAAGAAGCTCACTCATTGCGTAATCATGGATAATTTTGGTATAATGAAGATAGCGCAACAAAAAAAGCTGATGAACATAGACAAACTAGCCCAAGCCATAGAAGTTTTAACTGACATGAAAGCCCGTGATGGAAAAATCATCGAGGTGGGACCCTACTGCTCCTACGCTGATTATTTCGTCGTGGTAAGTGCTACCTCGACCGTGCACGCACAAGCGATGTCAAGCGCCCTACGCTCTCTGGCCAACGGCTCGGCCAACCCTGAAGGTTACAATACGGGGCAATGGATTCTCAATGACCTTGGCGACATCGTTGTACACATCTTCTTACAAGAAACGCGTAGCTACTACCAATTTGATAAACTTTGGTCACATGCTCCTACGGTTGCCATCGATTTTACCCCCGGACAGCACCAAGACATTCACAAACAAGTCCTATCCATGTAAATAGACTGCTTGCGTGAAAATCACTCTTATCACCCTCGGTCACAGCTTAGCAGCAGATGAAACTGCCTGGATTGACACCTATATAAAACGCCTACGCGCCTTTGCCGAAGTTCAACATAAAACATACAAGGACAAATTTGATTTGTATCAAGATCGCAATGATCCCAAATATGAAAAATGGGTCACAAGCTTGATTGACCCTAAAAGCTATCTCATCGCCTTGGATGAGCATGGCAAAAAACTCTCTACGACCACACTGGCCAAGCACATACAAGACATTGAACTACAAAATAAGCACCTAACCTTCTTGCTTGGGGGTGCTTATGGTTTACCCGCGGCTGTCATCCAGCAAGCCCATACGAAACTATCTTTAAGCAACTTAACATTTCCCCATAAACTGGCGTTTTTGATGCTCTGCGAGCAGCTCTACCGGTGTTTTACCATTCACAAAAACATTCCCTATCATCATGACTGATGGTTCAATGAATATGAACAATCATTGAATGTAGGCCAAGTACTCATCATAAATAGGACCGAGCTCACCTTGTATTTCAAGTATTGTCTTGCGCTAACAAATAGATTTGCAAGATCCATTTTCTTGAGAACAAGCAAACCCAACATCTTTATTTTACAGATTTTTTTGCAAAAAATATGTGAATTGCCCGTTCTATGATTTAATAGCCGCGAAGTCGATTTAACATAAGGAGATATACGATGCACAAATCAAAGGTAGTATTGTTGGTTATTTTTTCGCTGATCTCACTGGACGCATATGCTTCTGGTTTTTCCAAACCTGTGTGGGGAGGCGCCCGATCCATCGGTCTTGGCGGTGCTTTTGTCGGCTTGGCAGATGATGCTACGGCGCTTTGGCATAACCCTGCTGGGATTACCTACCTAGAAAACAAACACCATTTTTACTTAGGCGCTGATGCCTTGATTACGGATACAGATTTTACCCCTCTTGGCGGCAGTAAGGAAAGTGCAAAGACAGAATTTTTACCTGTTCCCTCTTTTGCCTATGTGAACAAAGGGCTAAAGGCTCTCACCCTAGGGATTGGCGTTTATTTTCCGCATGGCAATGGGGGTAAGTATGATACAGCCTCTTTTAATGCCATTGGTAACCCGCTTGAGGGACGTATTTATTCGATGGAAATTCTTCCAACCTTTGCCTGGCAAATTACTCCTGCGGTCAGCTTTGGTGCCAGTCTACGGATTGTACGGATTTCTAATACGATCAAAGGCCAAACTTTTATCAACCCTGCCACGCTCACAGTGGTGGATGTCTTAGATGACTTGGAAGTTGATGGC
>JAGRMV010000011.1 GCA_020441045.1 Deltaproteobacteria bacterium
AAATATTTATTTCACTTTATTTTTATCAAAAACTCCGGTAAACACTGCCTATAGAAAAACAAACCTGCTAGGATCTGCAAAGTCATGAGCGATACTTTCAAAATAGCCCTGATCGGGTGCGGCAAAATGGGACTTGAAATCGAAAAGCAAGCACAAAGTCTTGGTCTAGAAATATCGCAGAAAATTGATCACCAACATGACTTGGCTTCCACTACATTTCGACCTGGTGAAGTTGCGATTGAATTTACAACCCCAGAAAGCTGCATCTCCAACATTGAACATTTGTTGCAAAAAAACATCCCCATCATATGCGGCACCACAGGCTGGTATGAACAAATAGACGATGTTCGTCATTTGGTTGAAAAACACGGTGGTAGTTTTTTGTATGCTTCTAATTTTTCGATTGGTGTACATTTATTTTGGCAGACCTTGGATTTTTTGAGCAAAAAAATCAATGATTTCCCCCAATACGATGTACGCGCACAAGAAACCCATCACATCTATAAAAAAGATCAACCCTCCGGCACTGCCAAGACCTGTCAGCATATTATTGAACAAAATATCGATCGCATTACACACTTACCTACAGAGAGTTTTCGCCAGGGAGAGGTGTTTGGCGATCATCATCTTTTTTTTGAAAGCGCTGTTGATTGCATCGAAATCAACCACAAAGCCAAATCCAGAGCTGGCTTTGCCTTAGGCGCGATCGCCTGCGCGCAGTGGATCGCCGATAAAAAAGGGTTTTTCAACATTGATCATTACTTGCAGGAGAAATACTAATGCACATTCCATTTACCAAAATGACCGGTATCGGGAATGACTATATTTATTTTGACGGGATCACCCATGCGATTCCTGTCGATCAAATCATCGCCATTACTCCCAAAATCTCCAAACGCCGTTTTGGCATTGGTAGTGATGGAGTTATTTTTATTTTACCTTCAGAAAATGCAGATGCGCGTATGCAGATGCATAATGCAGATGGTTCACGATCTGAAATGTGTGGCAATGGACTACGTTGTGTGATGGCGTATTGCTTATATCATCTCACGGATAAGAGCACAGTGCGCATTGAAACCGATGCAGGTATTGCGCAAGGTCGTTTTACCAAAGATGGCTTGATTCAGGTTGAGATGTTCGGTGAACCTTTGATCGAAAATGAAAAAGAAACCTTGCATGTAGGCGATCGTATTTTTTCATTTTCTCGGGTCAACGTTGGCAATCCACATGCCGTGATTGCGCACGATCATATCGATGATATTCCATTAGAAATTTGGGGGCCTGCCATCGAGAACAACAAAAATCTATTCCCACATCGTGTTAACACAGAATTTTACGAAGTTATCTCTCCAGGTCATGTCAAAATGCGGGTTTGGGAACGCGGATCTGGAGAAACCTATGCCTGTGGCACAGGCGCGGCAGCGGTTGCTGCGGTTTATCGTAAAATCTGTCAACTTGACCAAATCAAAGTTACCCTATTGGGGGGTGATTTGACCTTTACTTTTAACCCAAATCAGTTTTTGATGACTGGACCCGCTACCTACGTTGCTAGTGGGAGTTTAGACTTAGAAGGATGGATATAAATGAACATTAGACTTTCCAAACGCATTCAAGAAACCGGTACCTATGCCTTTGCCGCCATTGATGAAAAAGTTGCCTTTCTACAAAGCCAAGGCGTCGAAGTCATTGACTTTGGTGTGGGGGATCCGAAATCTCCACCACCGTCTTTTGTCATTGAAAACCTCAATACAGCCGCGGAAAAAAGAAAGGCCAGTGGCTACCCAAGTTATATTGGCAGTCCTGACTTTCGCCAAGCGTGCACCGATTATATGCAACGTGAATTCAACGTCACACTCGATCCCGAAACAGAAATATGCTCAACCATCGGTTCCAAAGAAGCCGTTTTTAACTTCCCATTGACCCTTGTTGATCAAGGCGATATCGTAATATGTCCTTCGCCAGGTTATCCACCATACAGAAAAGGCACGCAGTTTGCGGGTGGCCAGGTCTACACCCTACCCCTTTTAGAAGAAAATCATTATTTAATGGACTACGCTTCTGTGCCACAAGACATTTGTGACCGGGCCAAGATCATTTGGATCAATTACCCAAACTCTCCTACAGGTGCCGTTGCCACTGACCAATGGTATAAAGGTCTCATCGCATGGGCACGCAAAAACAATATCGTCATAGCCGCTGATGAAGGATGTTATATCGAAATCTATTTCGATGAAAAACCCAAAAGCATTTTAGAATTCGGCAAGGAAGGCATCATTACTTTTTATTCCATGTCCAAACGCAATAATATGACGATGTTCCGCATTGGGTTTGTTGCCGGTGATGAAAAGATTGTCAGCGCTTTTAAAAAAGTAAAAACCAATATTGATTCTGGTACACCGACCTTTATCCAGGATGTCTCCATCATGGCATTAGAAGATACGTCGCACATTATGCAAATGCGCAATGAGTATGCACAAAAAAGAAAAATCTTGCTCGACGCTTTTGCAAGCAGAGGTCTTCCTCGCTGCCAATCTGCTTCGACCTTTTACCTCTGGCAAAAAGCCCCCGAAGGCAAAAGCGGTGAAGATCTTGCCAACACATTGGTCGATATTGGCATCGTTGCCATTCCTGGCGCTGCGATTTCTCATCCAACTGATGAGGGGATCAATCCTGGGGAGCAGTTCATCCGTTTAGCTCTGGTTCCAACAATGGAAGAAATCATGGAAGCGGCTGATCGGATCGTACATCGACTTACAATCTAAGTACTAAAACAACGCATCGATACTTTAAACATCTTTAGGGTGTTTGTTTTTACCATCTACATATTGAATATGCAGATAGTCTTCAATCGACACCCCATCAACACAGGCGATATTAATACCATACTCCGTCGGATCAGAACGACGCTGGTGATGTGTATAAATGCCACAGATCGAACAAAAATAATGTTTGGCCATATGTGTATTGAAGGTGTACTGGGTCAGAAAATCTTGCCCTCGGACCACCTTAAGCTGCTCAAGTTTAACCGAAGCGACAACAGCCCCTTTGCGACTACATATTGAGCAGTTACATCGACGTAATTTAACCAGTTTATCTACATCCAAGGCGAGCTCCACAGCACCACAATGACAATTTGACCGAAGCATATTTTGATACGTAGCACAATTTTCAGTAAAATCTAT
The DNA here is from genome assembly GCA_020441045.1 of Deltaproteobacteria bacterium. Lineage (GTDB taxonomy): Bacteria > Bdellovibrionota_G > JALEGL01 > JALEGL01 > JAGRMV01 > JAGRMV01. The sequence goes on from JAGRMV010000011.1 coordinate 3,183, forward strand.
CTTTCAACTAGATATTTAAAAATAATCCAATTCTTGCTATAGTGGATCTCTGATGATTGAAGACCAGGCGAGGCCCATAGGGCCCTTTGACTTATTGCACTTTCTTATTTTTACCTTTCAAAACAAATGAACGTTGTCATCTATATAATTGTTATTGTCGTTTGCATTGTGTTGTCGGGGTTTTTCTCTAGTTCTGAAACAGCCTTACTACGCATTTCCCAGCATGATGTCGATGACGATATCAAAGAACATGTCCGGCCTTCGGTCGCTGCTGTCAAAGAGCTGATCCGCAATACATCACGTTTACTTGTGACCATTTTATTGGGCAATAACATCGTCAACATTTTAGCGACCTCAACTTCCGCAGCCTTGTTTGTCCATTACTTTGGCGCTGAAAAAGGTGTATTGTATGCCACCGTTGTTATGACTGTATTGATTTTACTTTTATCGGAAATCATCCCCAAAGCCATTGCTGCCAAACACCCGAAGCGACTTTCTTATTTTGTTTCCATGCCTCTCTATATATTACACAAAACGCTAACCCCATTTCATTGGCTATTTGAGACATTAATCGATCCATTGATTTCAAAACTTTTGGGTACGCCATCTCAGAAAAATGTACGCACCTATGACTCCATCTTGATGCTTGCCAGACAAGTACATGACGATGCTTCTATTCCCAACACAAATCAAGACGGTACAGCGCTGCCCATCATTGGTTCAACAGCTCGAGCCGCAGAAATGACTGCAGAAGAAATCATGGTACCAAGAGCGGAAATCTTTGCCGTCGATGCCCACATAACATCGCAAGAACTCATGGATAGAATGATGAACGAGCGCTACACACGGGTGCCGGTATATGTTGAGGATCTAGATAAAATCACAGGCCTGATCCACCTGAAAGATTTGATTCGCATCACCAGTAAACACGAAGAGGATATTACTCGCATCATCAAACCGATTTTACAAATTCCTGAGCGCCGGCCGATTCTTTCGATCCTCGCAGAAATGCAGCGCAGTTTTGTCCATGTTGCCATTGTCAAAGATGAGTTTGGGATCACGCAAGGACTGCTAACCCAAGAAGATATCCTCGAAGAAATTGTTGGCGAGATCCGTGACGAGTTCGACAAAGACGAACTGCAATCGATTCAGCAAATCTCAGAACACACCTATATGGTGCTGGGCAGAATTCCTGTCCATGACTTTAATCGCCAAACCGGTTGGAATATTGAAACAGAAAAAGGCGATACGTTTTCAGGACTTGTATTTAACTCCCTAGGACACCAACCTAGACTGGGTGACAAAGTCAGTTTAGGTGAGTACGAACTTTCGGTCAGTGATCTATCTGGCTCCCGTATTACTCATGTCCATGTGGTGAAGCTCGCTCCACCGGAGAACTAATTTCTTCTGTATAGTTACGTATCACTTTTTCACCCCACAACCGGACAGCACATGAGCTTGTTTATTGCGCCATGATATATGCGCGTATACATCTTAATATATTAATCTTCTTTTCCATTTTCATAAAGCCATATACATAAGCTGCGTGTTGAACGCATTTCCATACTTGGGTGAACTGATGGCCATGACCAATGCCATCCTTTGGTCGATTGCTTTTATTTTGTTTAAAGTTTCGGGACATAATATCAAACCATTTACGTTAAATTTTTTCAAAAATGTCTTGGGTTCAATCAGTTTATTGGCCACCTTGGCCATTTTTGGCCAGATCTATATTCCTGGGGTACCACTACTAGATTACGTCTTATTGATAGGCAGTGGGGTTCTAGGGATCGCCATTGCAGATACTTTGTTGTTTAAAAGCTTAAATATATTAGGGGCAAGTCGCAGTGCTGTTGTTGATAGTTTGTATGCGCCGTTTATTATGTTATTTTCTTTTATATTTCTGCGTGAATCCATCACTTGGATGAAAATTATCGGTGTGGGTTTGATTGTATTTAGCATTCCGCTGATTTATGCTGATAAAAAAAAGGACCCTATTGCGACCAGGGATTTTATTGAAGGATTGGCTTGGGGCGCGTTGGCGATGGCAACCATGGGCATTGGTATTGTTTATATCAAGCCACAGCTTGAAACCTATCCGCTTTTATGGACCACAACAATACGTATGATTGGTGGCACTTTTGCCATGTTTATCTACTCGTTGTTGATTCACAATAAAAAACAAGTTTACGCCATTTTTACCCCACAAAAGATATGGAAAGTCGCCCTTCCCTCAAGTTTTATTGGCGCCTATCCGTGTATTTTACTATGGGTTGGGAGTTTTAAATATGCCCAAGCCAGTATTGCAGGTTTGATTACCCAGTTATCGATGTTTTTTACGGTCATTCTTGCTGGCTTTTTTCTCAAAGAACCGATGACAGCAAAAAAATGGCTGGCTGTTATTCTGGCTTTTACCGGTAGTGCTATCGCAACTTTTACCCAGTAAATTCTCTATAACAAATGATTATCCGCATGGATCAACATTCATTGCGCCGTTGATCAAGCAAGGTCCAATGGTTAAAACCTGCATATCATCAACATTGGCTGCTTCAGATTCATATTCTTGTCCATCGATTGTATAGACCGCTGTTATTTTATAATCATAGGTTCCGCCTGCAAGGTTTGCATCCTCATACGTTTCAGTTAATGTTTGTCCGATATATACATAGTCTTGCATCGCATCGGCTTTACGCTCGACTTTATAACGCGTCAAATAGGTTTCATCTTCCACTGAAATATCGATCACAACATTTTGATAGACCAGGCTTCCGTTAGCTACGGGCTTATAAAGCCGAATATCCTGATTGTTATGGACAATTGTAATAGACCCTCCGCCTGTCCCCTCATCGACCTGACCACAGTAGATAAGACTTAATGATAAAGATAAAATACATAAAGTTTTGCCCATTTTTTCTATGTTGTTCATATACACATAAATAGCAAGGCCTATGCCAACTTTTACTTCATCTAAACCATTGATATTTAAGTATTTATTTTCATGTGCTCAGTTTTTAACTGCTTATATTTTGCTCACTGTAACTATTTTTATCGCAGGCTCTAAAATCTTATTTTTTGAAGATGCTGATTTGATACTCAGGCCTAGCTTGCTAAGCTTAATATCAACAAACCAACAATTTATGGTTTTCTGACACCCTAGGTCTTTTGGTTTTGGGAACTTGTTTTATCTCTAAGCTTATGTGCTGTTCAGAAATAAAAACTTGCATAGCCATTACATACAATAAAAGTAAAGTCAGCACAGATGGCCATCAGCAACGTGATACCAACCTAAAACAAAACGTCAAAAAGAAACAGTTTACAATGTTTCACTGCCGCTGCCACTGCCATCATCGGTCGTCATCGTTCCTGCGTTCACATTCAGCCCCGAAACAATCACAGCTTCTGAAACCTCTTCTTGCCCCTGAACATCATATACCGCTACAACACGATATGCATAAGTGCCATTGGCAAGATTGCTATCATCAAACGTACCACTATTGTTATCTGCCAAATAGACAAAAGAAGTATTGCTACTGGTTCCGAATTTCCGTTCAATTTCAAAATGAGAAAGATGTGCGTTATCGGTTACCGCGATGCTCAGTGTCACATCATCAGCTTGTATCGAAGCCGTCGCTGTAGGAATATACAAAGTGATTTCTTGATTGGCTTTGACGACAGTATAACTTCCGCCGCCTGTGCCTTCTTTGATATCACCACAAAAGATTAGGTTTAAAGATAATACAACTACACCAAAGATTTTGCCCATTTTTGTTATGTTGTTCATACCTTCATAAAAAGCAAAGCACATGCCAACTTTTTAAAGAGCTAACCATTTAATATCAAAAGATTATTTTCTACTTGCCCGGGCATAGATTGCTGATACTTTGCTCATTGGTAACTGTAGTAGCAACAACTTTTGCATAGGAGTCCACATGCCCAATTACTGGCTGATGAAAACCGAACCCAACACCTTTTCCATTCAAGATTTGGAAAAAGCGCCCCATCAAACAACCTGCTGGGAAGGGGTGCGTAATTATCAGGCCCGTAACATGCTACGTGACGACGTCAAAAAAGGCGATATGGTTTTATTTTATCACTCCAATACTGAACCTGTTGGGGTGCACGGTACCGCCAAAGTGGTCAAACCAGGTTACCCTGATCATTTCCAATTTGAGCCCAAATCAAAATATTACGATCCCAAAGCAAGTCCTGAGCGCCCTCGATGGTTCATGGTCGATATCAAACACCAACAAACCTTTCAACAACCGGTGACTTTACAAACACTGCGCACTGTTGATGCATTGCAAGACATGAAACTATTGCAAAAAGGGCAAAGACTTTCGGTACAACCCGTGACCAAAACGCAATGGGATCTCATTGTTAAAATGGGGGCGACAAGGTCATAAATTTCTTGATCCAACTGCAAAATTCTTTATATTTTTTAAAGAAGCGATCAATGCTGATCATTTTAAAATAATAAGGAGAGATTCATGAAAAAAACAATGCTGGCCTTAATGCTCGGCCTATCTTTAGGACTATACGCATGTGGTGGAAGTGATAGCGGTGGTGGTTCTAGTGCGCAAGACCCTTCATCCGTTGATTTTAACAGCCCCACCGGTAGTTTATCCAGTGACAATGCGCAAGACGTTGCCGATAAAATATATGATGCAATCATAGGACAAGATGCAGTTGGTGTTGGATTTATCAAAAATGATATCAAAGCAATCATGGCACACAAGGCAACCTCTGACTCCTGCTACTCGGATGTTTCAGAAACAGGTGGCACCATCGATTATAGCTGTATTTCTGATTTTATCTCTGGATGTACCGCCTCTGGAACATTGACCTATGACATCGATGGCAATGTTTACTCATACACCTACAATAATGTTTCGATCAGCTGTGATGGCTATGGCTTTTCAAGCTTAAATGGTACTTATAGCATCGATACAATCACCACGGTTTTCTGTACAAACATCAGCTACACCGTAAACGGTGTCACCTCTTCTTCTGAAGGTTGTTACAATGCCAATGGTGATATTCTTATTACAGTCGATGGTGATAGCTACGTCATCACAGATACCAATGCAGATTGTTCAACCGTAACTGCAGAAGTAACCGATGCAAATGGTTCCAACACTTTAACTTGTGATCCTGAACCAGATAGCTGTACAACACCTGATGACATTACTGGTGTGACAAACTGTCAGATTGCTAGTGAGTAGTTTTTAGCTGTTACGTACCCTAAAAAGCTCCTAAGCATATTGCTTAGGAGCTTTTTTATTTGTAGATTTTTTTTAAGGTATCTGGAGAAACGCCCAACTTATATAAAAAAGGCAAGACATTCATCCAGAAAAAACTACGCAAAGGCCTTTGCTGCATCCTTCTACCTGAAACCAATACTTTTTCTTTACGCGTGACAAGGTTTCCTATTTTCGAAATTTTTTTGGTAAACGCATAATCTTCAAATAGCGGCTGTTGCGGATACCCTCCTATTTTGTCATAGGCCGTCTTTCTGACAAAGATACACTGGTCACCATAAGGTCTCTTGGTATAACGAGAGCGCCAATCTGCAAAAAAAAGTAGTCGATTGGCCCAAGACTTCATTGCAGGGTCCGCAAAGGTCTGAATTTGAAATGCTCCCCCTACAACAGCATCATCGGCAAAAGTTTCAACAATGCATTGGTCCCAGGATTCGGGAAGAAAAACATCTGCATGTAAAAAAAGAAGAACTTCCGATTGCGCATGTTGGCCGCCAAGATATTGCTGAAAACCTCGACTAGATTTGGTTTCTAACCAGATGATATTTTTATACTTGTAAGCGATATTTTTGGTTTGATCAAAACTACCGCCATCGACAATGATCAATCTTCCCAACAATGGCGATTTGCAAACACATTCTATTTGTCTGGCGATATTCTCTTCCTCGTTCAAAACCGGGACAATAACATCAATGTACATTACGGAATCCTACGCAAAACACGCTGGGTATGCTGCAGGCTTTTCATATTTTTCAATTTGGCAATATCTTCAACGCCATCAATATCAGACGCCACTGGCAAAATATAAGTAGGCTCAGAAAGTTTATTTTGCTGCGCTTGCAACATCAAAGCATATGTCTCTGGATGACTCCATGGAATATCAACAAACAAATCGTGTGGCAGTTCTTGTAAGCCCTGCATGTAATATCCCCCATCATCGGCTGGCCCTAAAACATTAAAGCCTTGATTCATATTTGTAATCGCTTGCAAAAATATTTCTCGTGATACCTGCGGGCTATCACTTCCGATCAAAAGAACCCATGGATGCTTTTTTAATACCTTTTCACAAATGGTATACAAGCGATCGCCTAAAGACCCGCACCCTTGGTTAAGCAAAGTAATTGTCTGTAAAGATTGCATGAGAGCCGGGCATTCGTTTAGCGCGGCATAGAGACACACATCTGGTTGTAACTCTGTCATAATGGCAATCGTATCCATTGCCATTGCCCAAGACAAATCAGCGGCCAGTGCACCACCGATGTTTTTGGCCAATCTCGTCTTAACCTCACCAACAAAGGGCAGCTTGGTCAACATAACCAAAGCACCAATGTTATCTACAGCCATTTCACCATCCAACGACTTATTTTTTGTAATAGGGGCGTAAACCTTTGGGCTCGTTGTCGATCTCCTATTTTACGTAAAATTTCGGACTCGGTTGGATACGCATACATCATCGATGAAAAATCACCTAATTTCATTTTATGTTGCATGGCAAGTTGAAGCTGAGGAAGAATTTCACCGGCAATCGGATGCACAATCTCGGCACCTTGAATATGCTGCTTTTCATCGATATAGACATGAACCAGCGCTTGATCCCGATCCTTGATCACGGCGCGATCAACCTTGTCAAAAGACATCGTCACTTGTTTACAATCACTAAAACTTACCCCAGGCGCACAAATCGTTGCCACTTCAGGCTGGGTATACGTCACCTTCGGCGTCGCAAATACAGCTTTTTTGGAAAAAGGGGTAAACGCATTTTGCACAAGCACCCTCGATTGCGCATCTGCATGATGCGTGAACATTGTATTTCCAATCACATCTCCCGATGCAAAAATATGTTTTTGCGAAGTACGCAAATATCGATCTACCACGATTGCCTTCTGGTCAACATCTACTCCTGCCTCGTACAACTTTAAACCTTCGGTATTAGGCACTCGACCTACAGCCATGAGTATCTTATCAAACTGGACTTCGATGCGTGCAGCACAGGAGCGAACCACCACATATTTTGTACTACCACGGGGAACAACTTTTTCAATATGCGCATCAAAGTGTATATCAATATTCTCTTGCGCAAATACATTCTGCATAAGACGACTTATCGATATGTCATTTTGTTCAAACAATCGTTTTGATTGGGTGACGATTGTCACCTTGGTTCCCAAACGAGAAAATGCCTGTGCCATCTCACAACCAATGGGCCCAGAACCGATCACCAAAAGTTTACCTGGCAAAGTAGCTAAATGAAAAATGGATTCATTGGTCAAAACATCAGCCGCATCTACCCCTTCGATCAACAGTCTTTTGGCGGAAGCACCTGTACAAATCGCAGCTTTTTTAAAACGAAGTTTTTCACCTGTTTCTAATGCAACAACATGCGGGTTTTCAAATGAGGCTTTACTCATAAAAATATCCAGTCCCATTTTGACAAAACGATCAACTGCATCATGTGGCGCGATTTTGGCGCGAGCATGTTGTGAAGCTTGAACCCAAGAACTTGTGTCTAGATTTAAGGTTTGCCCAAATTTTTCGATAAACATACGGCTTGTATGATATTTTTGGGCCAGTTCAATCAAACCTTTTGATGGGACGCACCCGGTATTCAAACAGTCTCCTCCCATATGACGTGACTCAATAAGCGCCACGTTTGCGCCAAGTGCATTTGCACCTAATGCCGCAATAAGACCTGCAGTACCACCACCCAAGACAACAAAATCATAATATGGTTTCGGGGTGGGGTTATGATAATTCGCTGGGCTAACCAAGGCATTGATTTGCTGAATTTTTCCTTTGCCATTAAACATTTGATTTTTCTTTCTCCAGCGCATTTTTAGCCAGTTTCGATAAATATACAACCAAAACACATGTTAAGACCAAACCCATTGCCCAATACCATTGTTGGTAAAGGCCAGAGGTATTATTTAAGGTAGGTTTTTGCGTAAGATTTTCAAGTAAAGAGCCAAAATAAACATATAAAAATGTTCCAGGAAGCATACCAATCCAAGACGCTACAATATAGTCTTTGCTTGAGATCGAACTTAAACCTAAAAGGTAGTTTAAAATATTAAAGGGAAAAACCGGACTCAGCCGGAGCAAAAATACAATTTTTTTACCACTGCTTGCAATCAATTGATCAAATGTCGTCCAAGCCGGATACTTCTGCACCAATTTCTGAACATAGATCCCAAAAACAGATCGACTGATGAAAAAAGCACCTATTGCACCAGCCATACTCGCACATGAAACAAGTACTGTTCCTAGCCATGGACCGTATATAAAACCCGCTGCCAAAGTAATGATCGAGCCTGGAATCAGCAAAACCGTTGCCACAATATAGAGGAAAATATAAATAAACATGCCCAAAGCGCCCATCGCTTCAATTTGGGCAACCCAATCAGCAATAGATTGCTCCCAGTGGTATTGACGATAGAGAAAAAATAAAACCACACATCCCAATACGACAAAAATGACTTTCTTCCGTTTCACAGTTGCAGTATTCATATCATGCTCAATATTGGTTACATTGGCGAGAAAAAACGTTCCGGCTATGCAACGCCACAGAGTCGAAGTGTTTGTACAACGATCACTGCTAACATATAGGATACGAGGGTAAAGGTAAAAAGTTGGACCATCGGCCATTTCCAATTGCCAAATTCTTTTACTGCCACACCCACAGTAGTCATGCACTGCAAGGCGATCATAAAGAAAACAATCAATCCCGCGACCGAAGCTACTGTGAATAATTTATCACCTTTGGCATTGGTTGCAGTTTTCATTTTTTCAATCAACGAGGCTTGCAGTGAATCCTCATCTTCATCGGCAATTTGAAACACCAAAGCCAAAGCAGAAACAAAAACTTCACGCGCTGTAAATGCAGCAACCAAAGCAGTACCTGTTCGCCAATCTCCACCCATCGGCTGCATCATTGGTTCTAATATTTTTCCCACTTGTGCCGCATAACTAGTTTGTAATTTCACAACCTCATTCTGCTCTTGATGGTTGGGAAAAGTGGTCGCAAACCAAAATAAAACAGCAAAAACAAATACTACAGGACCGGCCTTCATAACATACGCCCAGGTTTTAGAAAACATCCGCCGTAATACCATACGCAGACTTGGCCGCCTATAATAGGGGAGTTCATGAATAAAGAATGATGTTTCCTCTACTTTAAGCAGTCGGTTCCCAATCGCAGCTGCAACACTTCCAACAAGGAGACTGGTTATATAAATGACAACCATCCCCAAAGCTGGTTTATAGGATGGCTCATTCCAAAACAAAAAAGACAAAAGCAATGCATATACAGGCAAACGCGCACTACAGCTCATCAAAGGTATAATAAATAAGGTAAGAAACTTTTCACGTTTGGAAGACATGGATCGAGCCGCCATCATCGCTGGAATCGCGCAAGCATAACCAGAAAGCAATGGCACGAAAGAGCGACCATTCAGGCCAAGTTTAGAAAGTGGTTTATCAATCAATGAACAAGCTCGCGCAAGATAGCCACTATCTTCCAAAATGGATATACCCAAAAACAAAATTGCAATCTGTGGCACAAATACCAAAACCGATCCCATGCTGGCGAAAATACCATTGCCCAAAAAATCTGCCCATAATGCCTCTGGGGCTAGGCTGCTGGCCCACCCGGCTAAAAACCCGAACCAGCCGTCCACAATATCCATAAAGGGCGCAGCTAACCAAAAAATCGAGGCAAACAAACCAAACATCAAACCAAAAAAAACCAAAGGCCCAAAAATAGGATGTAAAAAAAACTGATCCAATTGTTGGGTCCGTTCATATGCTTTGATTTTACGTCCACGCAAAAAAACATGATCCTCAACTTCTTTGTTTTGACGTAGGATTGCCTCGTATTTTCTTGAGTTCCATTCTGTCAGAGGCCGCACCGCACTTGGCAGTAAGTCTTTTCTTTGTATGATGGTTTGTGCTAGCTTTTCAAGCCCCAATCCTGTCACTGAAGATACCAGCACGACAGGTACACCAAAGGTTTGACGGATCGGTTCAATATCAATTTCATTTGGATCTACTTGATCCGCCATAGTCACTGCAACAATAACGATAAAATTGCTTTCAATAAGTTGCTGAACCATCAAAAGATGACGAGAAATTTGTGTCACATCGACTGTGACAACAACCATAGAAGGAGATTGAGATTGCTTGAACAACAGCTCACAAGTCACTTCCTCGTCTCGTGACTTTGGAAAAAGACTATAAGTCCCTGGGGTATCAACCAGTTCAATAGACTGGCCAAACTCCTCTGCCAATTTTCCCTTGGCATAATCAACCGTCGAACCCGGGTAGTTTACTGTCTTATGTGCCGATTTGGTAAGACAATTATAAAGCGTTGTTTTACCTGAGTTGGGCGCTCCCACAAATGCTACATAAGATGATTGTTTCATGTCAAAACCTGTATACAACGGGCTTCATTTTGTCGAAGTGCAACTGTAGTACCTCTTACCTGGATAATCAATGGGCCTGCCCATAACATTTGTCCCACAACTTTGATTTCTTCACCAGGTGCAAAGCCAATTTCTAAAAGTCGCTCGACAATAAGTGGTTCCCCAAGCACCTCTACAATACGAAGGTGTTTGTGTTTTGGTTGTTCATGCAATTGCCCTGTCATAGATGATGAGAATCACTATCATTAATAGGGTAAAAAAGCCAGTCTTGTCTATACAGTAGTATATTGGCCAGGAACCATCATTTAAAGCCGATTGCATCCTAAGGCTTTTTGAAAAAAAGTCCGCGGCTAAGCTTAGCTACAATTTTTACAATGGCCATAAAGCTCCATCTTATGATCAGTAAGAACAAAACCATATTTTTTGGCGATTTTATCTTGGAGCTTCTCGAGGTCATCTGAGAAAAACTCGATGATTTCACCACAGTTGGTGCATATCAGGTGGTCATGGTGCGCATCTGAATAAGGCTCAAAGGTCACCGTACCAGTATCAAAGTCTCGTTTCATTGCAAGGCCACATTCTTGTAGCAAGTTCAATGTACGATAAACCGTTGCAAGACCAATTTTGGCGTTAATTTTTCGCACCTCATCCAGTAGTGCTTCAACGGTGATATGATCTTGTGTTTTAAAAAAAACTTTTGCAATCTGTTCCCGACTCGTTGAATGGCGCAAACCTTTTAAGTCAATATATCGGTTAAGTTTTTCAAGATTTTCTTTCATTTACACCGCCTTATGCACTACCACTTGTGGGAATGGAATTTCGATACCCTTGGCATCAAATACTTTTTTAACTTTTTCAGGGTAGGAAAAGTAAATTTCCCAATATAGCTCTGGTCGACACCACACAAATAACCCAATACCCACTGCACTATCACCATGTTCTGTCACTGCAATCAAATGTTGTGGATCCTTCAAAATACGATCATCTTCGAGCACAATTTCTTCAATCGCAGCTTTGGCAACATCGATATCAACATGATAGCCAATCCCAAAATTAAAACTTACTTTTCGGGCTGGTTCCGAAGTGAAATTTTCTATCGGTCCATTGGATAATGGTCCATTCGGAATGATGACTTTTTTTCCATCCAATGTAATTAAAATTGTAGCAAACACTTGAATCGCTTGGACAGAACCTTCAAGCCCTTGAGCACGAATATAATCGCCAACGACAAAAGGCTTAAAAATAAGAATCAAAACACCACCGGCAAAATTAGATAAACTCCCTTGTAATGCAAGTCCCACAGCAAGACCGGCAGCACCAAGCATGGCCACAAGTGAAGTGGTCTTGATCCCAATCATTTGAATCACAGTAACAAATAACAACAGTTTCAAAAATACGCGCAATAAATTGACCAGGTATTTTTGTAATGACTGATCATAGTTTTGGCCCGCAAAAACTTTCAATACAATTTTACAAACGATATTGATAAGCCATAATCCAATCATCAAAGTAGCCAAGGCGAGCAACACTTTAGGGGCATACTCGATGGCCATATACAAAAACTTATCTTTGATAGCATGCAAGCTATTAAAATTGATATTTTCCATTACTCTTCCTTTATCTTTTGGGATATGTATGCATAACAAAAATACTGGTTTTGTCGAGCACACACCTTTAAAAACAAAAGGCCGATTACTGCACCATGTCTAAAGGCACCAAATTCATTTTACTCTCAACAAGCTTTTTCTTTGTTGTCAAACTGCTGGTAAAATCGATACCAAACATCCCCAGCTTTGAAATTGTACTGATCCGTGCTCTTATATCACTTTTTATATGTAGCTATTTCATCCATAAAAAAAACCTACCTTTTTTTGGAACTCATAAGAAAGACCTCTTTTTGCGTGGGGTTTTTGGGTCTGGGGCATTGCTTACTTTTTTCTATGCACTCCAACATGTTCCATTGGCCACGGCTACGACACTGATCAATATGCACCCTATCTTTACAATCATTTTTGCCATTTTTATTCTTAAAGAAAAACCTCAACCCAAGCAATGGATTTTCTTCTTTTTGGCATTTGTCGGCGTTCTTCTACTTAAAACAGGATCTTTGCATGTGCCAGCAAAAGATTTTTTGATTGGCATCAGCTCCGCCCTATTTGCTGGAGCAGCCTATAACTTTATTCGTAAACTCAAAGGCAAAGAGGACCCACAAACGGTTATTCTATACTTATCTCTTGTTGCGATACCTATTTTTCTTCCACTATCCATTTGGAAGTGGGTCACTCCGAATGCTTATGAATGTTTGATCTTGATCCTATTAAGCTTACTCACACAGCTGGCACAATACTTCTTGACCCGAGCACACCAAGCATCACAGGCATCGCATATTGTTCACTATAACTACTTGGGTGTGATCGGCGCTGTTATTTTTGGTTGGCTATTGTTTCATGAAGCACTTTCACCATTGTCATTGATCGCTATTGGGCTGATCACAGTTTGCATATTTTTGATCAACTACTATAAAAAACGCGCCTAGAAATCTTGAAGAGATCATTCAAAGAAACTAACGAATAATCTCACTGGGTTCGAAATAAATTTCTTGATAGCATCGAGTCATTGCAATTTCTTTAACTGGAATCAACTCATGCATTTGTTTTTGTTCTAACACTTCTTCGACAAAAATCTTGGGAACATTGGCACCACTTTGCACGGTAAGTGACATCGTGGCAGGGAACCTGGCATTGACTTCCATCAAAACGGGGCTGCCATTTTTATCTTCTTTAAACTGAATGTTGGCAACACCAAAAAGGTTAATTTCATGCGCAATATTTTTGGTTAACTCAATCAGCACGGGAGAATTTCGCGTTTCTCCTGTGATCACAATATCGTTCTGGATCTTGAGCCGCGCTCTTGGGACACAGGCGATAACTTCTCCATCTGCGTTGCGATATACATCGACTGAATATTCCTGCCCAGGCAGATAATCTTGCAAAAAGTATGAGCCATCTCGTTTATAGGTCTCAAGTTGCACTTTGCTATGGATCATTTGTGCTAACCTTGAATCCGAAGCCAGACGAGGTTTTAACACCACTGGCAAAGTAAGTTGATGGACATCAATGTTTTGATCATAAGAAAAGAATTTATGATTCGGGAAAAATCTTGCAACTTTTGATAACAAACTTAATTTATCTTCACAGAGCAAAAGGGTTTCCTTTTTGGCAATCAACACTTTACACTCAATACTTTCAAATTCATGTAATAAAGGACAAATCGATAAAAGTTCAATATCCATGGTTGGGACCAATAGATCAATTTGGAGCTTTTTACACTGCTCAAAAATATCAACTACGTGTGATCCATCTTCGGCTTTTTTGAGCACAACTCTTTGCGCCTTTGGCACAAGATACAAGCCCGAAGCATAAACATCGGTATCGGCCATATAAAACTCATATGGATCGCTGCTAGTAAATGACTTAAAAAAAGAAACGGCAGCGGGTCCGCTACAACCTGTGATCATGATTTTTTTCATCAGCAACTACTTCTCTGGTTTGTTTGGCAAGCCTTTATAAGGCATCCACTTTTTCTAAATTGTATGCTCTTGAGCAATAAGTTCAACTTCTTTTTTCAGAAAAGAAAGCAGAGAGCATACTCTTAATTTCTTCTTCATAGTAGCCATATACAAGCTCAACACTATGATTCAAGCCAAGTTTTTTACGGTTTTCCTGCGCATGAATTAGTGCGCCTCCCTTTGGATTGGTCACCCCAAACACCACTTGTGGAATTCGCGCAGCATAAATCGTCCCTGTACACATCAAGCATGGCTCTATCAATACATATAGCGTTGTATCCAACAACCGCCAGCTATTTTTTTTCTGGCATGCCTGCATGATCACGTCAATTTCAGCATGCCCCAAAGGTGTCTTTTTTTGTTCTCTGTGATTGCCCGATTCAGCAATCACATCATCTCCACTCACAATCAGAGCATGAATGGGGACATCTTCAGGGGAAGAAAGCTTGGCTTTGTCTAAAAGGTAGGCTAGATACTTCTCATGCATGCTGTTTACGTTATTACAGCGCCTGCAGAATGCAATAGTCTTTTGAGCATCAAAAAAAAGCTTAAAAGGTTTTAAAACCCAATAAGCGTGTTCATTTCTCATGTTAAAGTGTAAAATTCTAAAAAACAGATACTTGAATTGATTGCCTTTTTAGCGTATACGAGAGAACTCAAATGCACCCGTAGCTCAGCTGGATACAGTACTTGACTACGACTCAAGGGGTCGGGCGTTCGAATCACTCCGGGTGCGCCATTTTCTTTGCAACAAGCTTTACCTATCCTTATTCCCTTTGCGATTCGAACCAAAGTTCGTCTGTTATTTAGGTCGCCTTCGGCGCCATGGCTCCGGGTGCGCCATTATTCTTTTATTTTTATTCTGATACTTAGATCTAGGTTTTTAGCCTGTTGAACCGCCGATTTGGTGAATTTGCAAGATGTACAAATATTACCCTACTGCCAAAAAAGGAGCAGCATTGTTCTTAAAGGGGATAAGAGATTGTTGCGCAATCGGAACAAATACTTCTAGAAAAATCCTCAGCAACAAAACATAGAACAACCTGCATTTACAGCACTATATGTATGGCCAGTAAAACAGTTCAACCATTATCTTGTGTATCTGACGATATCGTAGAGTACAGTGAATCAAACAGCTCACATGTGCCACTTATTTGACTAAGATTCTGTAACTTTATGACTTTGACGGCTTTAGTAGTCTGTTTTAATGAAGTTGTAGTACTTTCTGTATCTCCAGGCTTTTCAGCTGGCGCAGGCTGCTTCTTGCTGTTACTATTTTGATGACGATTTTTATAACGTTCTAATGGCGTAGCGTAAATTGCATGATAGTCATTGACCAGCTGTTTTTTAAGACTTTGATCGTCAGCACCTACAACTCCCCAATAAACCATCGCTAAAGGTTCACTAGCCCATGGATCTTTATTATTATAAGTAATAAATTCTCGACCAGCCCCTAGCGCAATCTTTTCTATTCTTTCGGCAAATAATTGCTGCAACAATGCCTCACTTACATCATAGGATAAATTGTATTTTTGTTCTTTGCCACCTTCATCTACTACCCCAATAGATACCTTTTTATTTTGATGATACTTTAGCGAATCCTCGAATTTCGTATTTTGGATTGTGCTGGTTGTGATATGAAACGCATTATATATTTTATTGGCAGTAAACGTTGTATTGACAGGAATATATACCGCGGCGTGGCTACCATTTCCAGGTTGGCAATTCGGCGTTAACTGCAACGTCCAATCATACCCGTTCATTGCATTGATCAAATTTAAACTTTGATACTGATAAAAACTCGGCGTTTGGCTAGGATCAAAGTCAATCATATTGTCCTGATCCCAATCAATATGCTTTGGGACAAGCGCATCTACAACAATCTGAAATGGGCCAGATGAATGTACAAAAATTGTCGAAAGGGACTGACTAAAGAACTTTTCCGTATAATATGGGGATAATCCACTAAAACGATAAAGATCCTGATGTGTATATCCTTGGGTAAATCGCTTTGAAATTTTTATGGATGGATGCGAATTTAGCTCCAAATGACTTTGCGCTTCAACCTGCGTAGCACCTGTAAACATCCAGACAATCAAGATCAACAGTAAAGTTGTATTTTTTCTTGTATTCATTATTGTCCCCTTTTGTAATGCACCTACAATATTTTTGTAGGAGTATAACAAAAACAACGCCATAGATCAAACCCCTTGCGGCTGGATCATATATGCGAATATCGATCTGATAAGCTTTAAAATAGGCCTTCACCGCTCATACAAACTGGATTTTCAAGCCTGTTATCTCTTGCTAAAGATTTTGGGAGACAGGTCAAAATAAAATTGAAGATTGATCTCGCAGCACACACTTGATATAGCACACCTCTGAATCTTAAGGAAAGGTGGCCGAGTGGTTGAAGGCGCACGCCTGGAACGCGTGTATACGGGGTAACTCGTATCGGGGGTTCGAATCCCCCTCTTTCCGCCATCTTTTTACGTTTATCTTAGCTCGATACGCATTCTCCGTATCTGACTTCTCGCTGGATTCGAACAGTGTTCGTCTATTGACTGCGTCGCTTCCGCTCCATGGCACTCTTTTTTCCCACCTAATAAGCGGAAGGTTTGTATTCCGAAATGAGAACTTGCGCAGCTGTCGAATGTAGGAATACAAACCTTCCGCGGCCTGCTACCTAGATTGGACCGGTTAGAGAATTTGTGTAGCTTTAGAAACCGCAGGGTAAAAACAACTCACCTGGTGCTCTTGTCCCACATTCTCAAGTCTCGGCGTATCAACAGAGCAGCGGTCCTCTTTTTTGAAGCAGCGCGTATGAAAAGCGCACCCAGAAGGCGGATTGATCGGGCTAGGCACATCGCCCTTCAAAACAATATGTTTGCGCGCCTTTTCAATTTGAGGATTTGGAATCGGCACTGCCGAAATCAATGCTTGTGTATAAGGGTGCTGTGGTTTCTGCACGATGGTTTCAGCATCGGCAAGCTCCACAATTTTCCCCAAGTACATCACTGCAATACGATCAGAAATGTGCCGTACCGCCGCGAGATCATGGGCAATAAAAATATAGGTCAACCCCATACTCTCTTGCAATTCTTCCATTAAATTTAATATTTGGGCTTGGATCGAGACATCCAACGCTGAAATAGGCTCATCAGCAATGATGATTTTTGGATTCAACGCCAACGCGCGTGCAATACCAATACGTTGACATTGTCCACCTGAAAATTCATGTGGATACCGCAGGATATATCGCGGATCCATACCGACAATCTCAAGCAATTCTTGTACACGTCGACGTAAAGCCTGGCCTTCAAGCACCTTGTACGTTTTAAGCGGTTCCGCCACGATCTCTTCGACCGTCATCCGAGGATTTAAGCTCGAATAGGGATCTTGAAAGATCATTTGCAGATCTTTCTGAATTTTTTTGGATTTTTTGGTGACACCGTGATCCAGAATTTTCGTTCCTTCAAAAGTGATATTACCATCGGTTGCATGATACAATTGTAGTATTGTACGTCCCAAGGTTGACTTGCCACAACCACTTTCACCAACCAAGCCTAGCGTTTCACCTTTTCGAAGATCTAAACTCACGCCGTCAACAGCCTTTAAATACGTTCTTGGCTTGAATGGATTGCCCGTTTTTTTCATGGCAAAATGCATTTTTACATCTTTGACTTCTAAAATCGTTTCTTTCATGACTGCACCTTCCAACAAGCTGCGGCTCGATTGTTGTTTAACTCTACGACGTCAGGGTAGTCCTGTGAGCAACGATCCATTGCTACAGCGCAACGAGGATGAAATGAGCATCCCCCTGGTAAATTGGCCAAATTGGGTGGCAATCCTGGAATAGGATCTAGCTTGTCTCGCTTTGGCGTATCCAAACGAGGAATTCCGTGTAACAGAGCTTTGGTATAGGGGTGTTGAGGGTCTTCAAAAAGCTCATGCCCAGAAGCTTTTTCAACAAGCTTACCGGCATACATCACAAGCACACGATCACTCATACCCGCAACAACACCCAAATCATGGGTGATCATGATGATACTGGTACCGAAATCGCGATTAAGATCTTTCATCAAATCTAAGATTTGCGCTTGAATGGTTACGTCGAGCGCTGTGGTTGGCTCATCGGCAATCAACAACTCTGGCTTACACAAAAGTGCCATCGCAATCATGATACGTTGGCGTTGTCCCCCAGAAAATTGATGTGGATACTGCTTGATACGTGTCTCGGCATTGGAAATACCCACACGTCCCAAAATATCAATCGCCATACTACAGGCTTGTTTATGGGTCTTGTTTTGATGTAACTCCACAACTTCGGTAAGCTGGGTTTCAACTGTCAAAAAAGGATTGAGCGAGCTCATCGGATCTTGAAAGATCATGGAAATATCGTTGCCACGTATCTTTTCCATTTGACGACTGGAAGCTTGCATCAAATCTTGACCATTGAACAGAATTTTTCCAGAAGGGTAAAACCCAGGTGGTTGTGGGATAAGTTTCATCACTGATAAGCAAGTAACAGACTTACCTGACCCACTCTCACCAACAATACCGATAATCTCACCTTTTTGGATATCCAAGTTCACACCGTCCACTGCTTTGACGATCCCACCTTCGGTTTTAAAATGCGTGCGTAGGTTTTCAACTTTTAGAAGTGACATCGTTTAATCCTTTCTTTCCTTTGGATCGAGCGCATCACGCAAACCATCCCCCATAAAGTTCAAGCAAAACAATAAAATGGCCAAAAATGTACTGGGAAAAACCAACGTCCACCAGTACAGCTGCATTTGCTTGGCGCCTTCGCTGATCAAAGAGCCAAGACTTGGATTCGGAGGTTGAATACCCAAACCGATGAAAGATAAAAAGGCTTCTTGCATAATCATAGATGGAACTGTCAACGTAAAATAAACAATGATTGTTCCCAAAGTGTTGGGAATAAGGTGCTTGAAAATAATATTGATATTGCTGACACCAATACTATGGGCGGCATGAACAAACTCTTGTTGCTTGATACTTAAGATTTGACCGCGAACAATACGCGCCGTCGTCAACCAACCGACAAAACCCAATGCCACAAAAAGCAAAATCAACCGACCTTCAAAAATTTTCAAGCCCATCAATACTTCTGAAATTTTGTTGATCGGATCAAAAATAGCACCAACATTGACGTCTTCAATAACTGTAACCAAGATAATGACCAAGAAAAGGTAAGGAAGCGCATACAACACATCCACAAAACGCATCATTACATTGTCGACTTTACCGCCAAAAAAACCTGATACAGCACCAAAAATGGTACCAATAATGGCCGCAACCGTAGCAGCGATAAAACCCACCATCAAACTGATACTGCCTCCGACCAATGTACGTGTCAAAAGATCCCGGCCAAAATAATCTGTACCAAAAGGATGTGCCAAAGAAGGCGGTTTTGAGCCATACGCCAAATCTTGCGTGCTAAAGTCGTAGCCAAAAAGTTTACTTAAGAGCAATGGACCAAAGACACAAAGTAACGTCATTGCGACAACGACATATGCTGAGATCATCGCCGCTTTGTTTTTTCGAAGTTTCTTCCAAGCATCTTTCCAAAGTGAAACACCTTCAATGATGTATTTATCTTCAGCCACTGGCGTTGATGCCACCTCTTCAACCTTCATATCTTTCGCTGCTCCCATATCATTGCCCCCTACTCAAATCGAATTCTTGGATCAATAAAGCCGTATGCAATATCCACCAGAAGATTTAAAATTAACAAAAATAAAGAATATACAATTACAACACCCATCAACAAAAAGTAATCTCGATTAAAAGCAGCATCGACAAAGTATGGGCCCATGCCAGGCGTATTAAAAATCTTTTCAACAACCACTGAACCAACCATAATATGCGCTACAGTCGGGCCCAAAAAAGTGACCACTGGCAAAATACCGCCTTTGAGTGCATGTTTGAACACCACAATGTATTCTTTTAGTCCTTTGGCATAGGCGGTACGAATATA
>JAGRMV010000119.1 GCA_020441045.1 Deltaproteobacteria bacterium
CGGTATCGTAATAAATATTATGCACTCTTCTCTGTGGATATTTTTCATACATATCCAAAGCACAAAGCTCAATCTGCGTAAGAATCTGATCCAAATAACCTGCAGAAATTTGATACTTGATCTCGTATCTCATCATAGCGACTCCACATAATCGAGGTAGTTTTTAAATGTTGCCTGATTTTTACACCGCATCTTTTTGTCATTGATATAAACCTTGCTCACTGGATCACAATCAGCCATTTTTTGAAAGGTCGTCATCTTCTGAATATGAACTTCACCTCCAGAGGCATATTCAGGCTTTTTTTGATACGCCATCACGGGGAAATAGTGAATATCTTGATACATTAAGGATGAAATGCTCAAAAAAGAAGCGTCCTTACTTGCAACTGCAATCGCTGTATTTTCAACATCAGCTTCATGCATTTGTACATGACTTGCCTCGCCAATAGAAATTGCTTTATCTTGTGACCCCTTGGACAATAAATGATCAACAGTTATTTTGCTACCACTTACATCAAAAGAATCTCCTCCGATTTTTGCAAAATCTAAAAAGTTGATATGGCCTTCTGAAAAATCAATATCCACGCCATCAGAAGCTGTATTTTGCACAGTCAAACGCCCAATCACAAAATCACTTCTTACGATATTGATTGCATCTTCAGATTCAACATCCTGAATGTAGACATCGTCAAGATCAACGGTGGTATGATAAAATGTAAGTGCGCCCGTTAAGCGTCGATCTCCATAGACCCCAACATGCTTAAAATGAACATGTTGCAGCTCCGATTTGGTTTTCGAACCGGTGACATACAGCCCGCCCCAATATCCTTTTTTACTTGTGATATAAACCGGTTCATTTTTTGTTCCATGAATGATTATTGGACCACATGCAAAAATCTGAATATGAGGACTCATGTATAGTGTAACGCCTTTCTCAATATAAAGGCGTTTATTACACCCTACTCGAATATGATCTTCTACAACATAAGTTCCAGTTGGAATACGCACTTCATTAGCATTTTGTACGACAAATGTAGGATACTGTTCTTGCTTCAGTGGTATCGATAATTGTAACGGATAATCCGTCACAGCAATATTTCTTGTATGTTGATTTGCGATTATCGTCGCATCAACAGAAGCAATCGGCTCAGGTCCATGATACACTTTATTGACCAAACCATTTTTTTTGATTTCAAACGGAGCTAGCTCCAAAGGATGGTGATTCTTATCATATACCCCATCAACCCGTACATCCTGTGCAAGCGGATTGACAAAAGTAAAAAGGTCGCGACTTGTATGGAGGATATCGATAAAATCAAAATCATATGGCTGTGGTACTTCTTCAGCTAACGCTGAAGGTGCAATAGGATTTTTTGTTGGTTGATAAAATCTAAGCTCTTCAATGTTTTGCAATTTTTTTGCTCTTTGCAAAAGATAAGTATAGTTCCAACGAGGTAACATGGCATAATCTCGGTATAATTTAAATAGATAATCTGTTTCCAAGGCTGACATTTCCTCAATAGCTTGCGCAAGGTAAGAAAACTGTGAGAACGCTTTGATATACTTCATACAGGTCCAATAAATGATCGGATCACTCAAAAAATAATTGATGATGGAATTGCCTGTGATCGTATCTTTAGGCAGAGTTAAAAAAACTGTTTCGGGATTCACATCATAAACTGCCGGTTCAAATCGATGCGTAAAGGGGTCAAAATAAAACCGCAAATCTTTCCACTGCAGATGATGATATGCCGACCAAATATAGGATAAGGCAAACAACTTGGCAAAAGACTCGACGTTGATCGCTTCACTCGGAGAAATGGCGCCATACTGCAGGTCAAGCATGATTTTACGAGCAATCGAAACTTGCTCTTGTAATTCTGGTTTTTTTTCTATGGTGCTGGCTTGAAATGGCGTTAATGGATTTGTATGCCAGGATGAAAAACTTGCAAAGGAGTTGGTGTTGAGCACTTGAAACATACGAGAGGCATCAAACTTAAAAATGGGGTTTTCCTTACGTTGTTGATGCTCGAGTAACTGCTTGGCAAAATGCTCTTCCAATGCCATCACTCCGATTCTTTTGCCATTGATGTATAAATCGATAAAATCATATCGGACAGTTAAAAGATCTTCTCTCTTCAGGAAATGCAAAAACACTGGTTCAAGCTGATAACCACGTGTTTCAGGCGCCTGGATATTAAAAAACTTCATTCCTTTAAATGCATGATCTCCTTTTGTCTTCACACGAAACGACCATTTATCATTTTTAAAGTGATCGGGTAAAACTCCTTTCAACCGAATTTTGACGGGAATCGAAGTATTATGATGTCGTAGCGTAGCATTGACGTAATCATTGTCTTGTTCTACATTGATCCCAAAGTCAATTGCATGTTGTCGAACTTGCTTAATCTTTTCAAGCTGTTTGAATCCTATATCAAGATAGACTTTATCAATTGGGGTTAATACCGATGCACTCCAGTCAACAAAAGCCTCCACATTGGATTTTTGTACAGAGAAATATTCTGATCTCTTCGCACTTTTTTGAAATAACAAAAGCAAATGTGTCGTGACAAGTAGTATTACCACCAAACAAAAAATTCCAGTTAACCATCGTTTTTTTCTACGAAAATCCTGAATGGTCTTTTGCTGTATAAGCATGCATTAGATACCAAAAAGATGGCTATTATCTAGCAGCGAATACTGTGTTTGAGGATAACTATCTTGCATCTTTTGTTGAAACAGATCCAATGCAAAATCTTTTTTAGGTTTTACGCTATACAAAACCTGCGTAGAAGACTTTGCATGATTGAATTTTTTTAATTCAACCTGTTCAAAAAAAACATCCAGTAGCTTCGACATGTCCTCTATATTGCTTTCTCCATCCGTAGCAATAGACAACAAAAGGGAACCTTGAATTTTTTGAGATTGGACAAAGTAGGATGTAAAGAAAGCTGTTATAAGCAATATCAAAAGCGTTGCAGCCACCGTGGCAAGGAGTTGATTGGCGCCAAGTCCTAATCCAATGGCAATGGCCATAAATAGATAGGCAAGCTCTTCCGGCTCTTTAATGGCAGTCCGGAAACGAATAACCGAAAGCGCCCCAACCAAACCAAGTGATAATGCCAATGAAGATTTTACTATTGAAATAATAAGCACAACAATGACAACAATAAAAGGAAGGACATTGCCCACATCTTTCCGATTTGATGATGGTTTTCCGAGTTTGACAAAATGATATCGAAGCAACAAAGCAAGAACAAATCCTATGACAATATGTAACAACAAGCTTGTCATAGAAAGTTTGTCAAATTGGAGTAAATTCTTATCTATATCTAACATATCAGACATGAATTCTTAGCCAAACACATCTAAATGGCAAGAAAATAGAAAAACGAAATCAATCACACACTAACCTAATAATTCATCCAGTTTCTTTTCCGTAATAATTTCCACACCCAAGTCTTGGGCTTTTTTATATTTCGCTGAAGACGAGGGTTCATTGCACACAAGATAGTGTAAATTTTTGTTGATTTGCGTAGAAAACTTGCCTCCAGCTGCAATGATTTTTTCTTTGATATGGTCTCGACTTTGCGAAAGCTTGCCTGTGATCGCAAAACTGACTCCCTCTAAAGCTCCGCCGCTAGCAACTTCATAAACTGGATCAATCCCTGACTGCAGTAATTTCTGAATGATTTTTTGATGCGTCGTATGTGCAAGAAACTCTTCAACTGAAGCGACCATCTTATCGCCAATACCATGAATGGCTTCCATACGAGATTTGATCTCCTCGACAGGCAGAGTCACCAGCTTCGAAAACTGGCCAAACTCCTGCGCCAATAAGACCGCCGCCGTTTCACCGACAAAAGGGATCCCCAACGCCATAATCAACCTCGGTAGTGTTGCCTTTACTTTTGCTGCGGCTATGGACAAAATGACATTATTGGCTGATTTTTCAGCCATGCGTTCCAGATCCACCAAGTCATCAAAAGTAAGCGTAAACAAATCGGCAACATCCTTGATTTTATCTTGACTGACCAATTGCTCAATCAAGGCAGGTCCAACATTTTCGATATTCATTGCCTTACGCGAGCAAAAATATTCGATGGCACCGATCAACTGCGCACCACATCCAATGGTATTCAAACATCGGACGGCAACATCTTTTTCATCTTTTTTACCTGTTTCATACCCACAAACAGGACAATGTTTTGGGACACTGATTTTTTTGACTGAACGCGGCCTCTTCTCTAACTCTACACGCAATACATGAGGAATAATTTCTCCTGCCTTTTCAACATAGACAAAATCTCCAATCCGAATATCTTTTTTTTCGATCTCATCTATATTGTGCAGACTGGCCTTAGCGACTGAAAAAAAAAAAAAAAAAATTGGTGTCAAATGCGCAACCGGTGTCAATACACCTGTACGACCAACCTGAAAGGTTACATCTTCAATCTGGGTCAAGGCTTCTTCGGTTTCAAATTTGTATGCAATTGCCCATTTTGGATACTTCGAGGTAAAGCCAAGCTGGTTTTGTAACTGCTTATCGTTTACTTTGATAACCAAGCCATCGATGTCATAAGGATAATCATGTCTTTTTTGTTCTTGTGCTTGGCAGATTTCCAGCAAACGATCAAAGTTCCTTGCCTTAAATATTTGCGGATGCGTAGGAAAACCTGAGGCCTTAAAAAAAACAAAAACATCCTCGTGCTTGGCAAAAGGAGAATCCTCCATATGAACATCGTAAAAAATAACTTTTAAAGGTCGCTTGGCAGTAACTGTTGCATCAAGTAGACGAAGTGACCCTGAAGCTGCGTTGCGCGGATTTTTAAAAACTGGCTGGCCCTCCTTTTCGCGCTCGATATTGATTTGCGCCAGATCTTTTCGATCCAAATAAACTTCTCCACGCACAGCAAAAGCAGGTAAATCGGTCTTGGCTATGGTTTGCAAGGGTATACTACGAATGGTCTTCAGATTATGGGTAACTTTTTCCCCGGTCAAGCCATCTCCCCGAGTGGCTCCAAACGCAAATTGATCATTTTCAAAAACACATTCTACCGACAAGCCATCTATCTTGGGCTCGATAATAAGCTCAACCTCTTCTTGGCCGGTATTTTTACATAAACGATCGTAAAACGTACGTAAATCTTCTTCGTTATAGGTATTGTCCAATGAATACATTTTATGTTGTCGCGTATACTTCTCAAACTTTTCACTGGCGGTGCCCCCTACCCGAAACGAAGGCGACTGTTTGGCAATTTCTGAGGGGTTTTTTTCTTCATAGGCGCGAATCTGTTGCAAATATGCATCGTATTGACGATCCGAGATACTGGATTGATTGAGGACGTAATATTCATAATCCCATCTATTGATCTTCTCAATCAGCTCTTGATACTGCGACTTGTTCATCTGCAAAAGCAGTTTTATCGTACCTTGCTACAGAAACAAGCAAATTGTTTGCGAGAATGGAATCTTTGACGATTCGGATTCCGATCTATATGATGTCTCATGCTATAGCGGCTTTTGGTCTATAAGACTTGCTTAAGAAAGAACATATCAAGCAAGGCCAAATTGTCCCTGTAGAACACGCCATAAAGTATTGATTTGAACCGTAATGAAGGGCATCTTATGAAAGCAGAAAACGTACATTCGACCTTATCTAAATACATTCTCGCCGATGGCATGAATATTGTTTGGGATGTGGAAAAAAGCCATGGCTCTTATCTTTATGATGCAAAATCGAAAAAAGAATATTTAGATTTATTTTCTTTCTTTGCCAGCCAACCCATCGCATTTAATCATCCTAAACTGGCCACCGTAGAGTTTAAAGAAAAAATGGCTCGGCATAGTCTACACCGCCCTAGTCTTTCTGATGTGTATACCAACGAATTTGCCGAAGCCGTAGACACCTTTGCACGCATTGCAGGTAAAAATCATTTTAGTCATTATTTCTTTATCGAAGGAGGTGCGTTAGGTGTTGAAAATGCTCTCAAAGCAGCCTTTGATTGGAAAGTTCGGAAAAACCTAGAAGCCGGTAAAGGTGAAAAAGGCAGCCAGATCATGCACCTTAAAAAGGCATTTCATGGTCGTTCAGGATACACCTTAAGCTTAACCAACACTGCTGATCCTAAGAAATATATGTATTTTCCCAAACATGCATGGCCAAGAATCACCACCCCAGCTATTACTTTTCCATTGACGCCCTCCAATCAAGCCAAAGTAGAGGATTTGGAAAAAAAAGCTTTGCATGAAATCAAACAGGCTGTTGCCAACCACCCTGACGATATTGCCGCGTTTATCATGGAACCGATCCAAGGTGAAGGTGGCGACAACCACTTTCGCCCAGAGTTTTTTCAAGCCGTGCGCGAGCTCGCCAATGAGCATGATTTTCTGTTGATTTTTGATGAAGTACAAACCGGGTTTGGTCTTACCGGTAAAATGTGGGCCTTTGAACACTACGGGATTACCCCTGATTTGATCGCCTTTGGCAAAAAAGCACAGATTGCCGGTTGCGCTTCAACGGGCAGAATAGATCAAATACAGGATAACGTTTTTGCCCAATCAAGTCGTATCAATTCAACTTGGGGTGGAAACCTTTTGGATATGTTCAGAGTTCAACGATATTTAGAAATCATCGAAGAAGACAATTTGGTAGAACATGCAGCCAATGTTGGCGAGTACCTACTCGGCCAACT
>JAGRMV010000120.1 GCA_020441045.1 Deltaproteobacteria bacterium
AGGCCCCCATATTTTTTGAGTCGATCCGACTTGCTCCAATCGACTTGAGTTTTGCCGCAGTGTATTTGCGGATATGGCGTCAATCGACAAACAAAATATACTTGCGAAAACAAGTTTGGACACAAGGATAATAGCAACATGAGCGACGTACAGCACAACACTACAGGCCACGTTCCCAGTAAAGAAATCGATGAAGTCATCATCCGTTTTGCCGGTGACTCCGGAGACGGTATGCAACTTACCGGCGGCCAATTTACCATGACTTCAGCCATTGCCGGTAATGACATCTCTACTTTTCCAGACTTTCCAGCTGAAATCAGAGCACCTGCAGGATCTTTACCCGGGGTCAGTGGATTCCAAATTCGTTTTTCCAATTACGATATTCGTACAGCAGGTGACACCCCTGATGTTCTTGTTGCCATGAATCCTGCCGCTTTAAAAGTACATTTATCCGATCTTAAAAAAGGCGGCCTGATCATCGTCAACGAAGATGCTTTTACCACGCCAAATTTGATCAAAGCCAAATATGACAGCAATCCGCTCGAAGATCATTCTCTTGCTGGTTACCAACTAGTAAAAATTGGCATCACCAAGATCAATCGTGAGGCGCTTAAAGAGATCGATGGTTTGAACACCAAAGAAATCGACCGTTGCAAAAATTTCTTTGCCTTGGGCATTATGTACTGGCTCTATGACCGCTCACTCGATGTGACGGAAAACTGGATTGAGGATAAATTCAAAAAGCGTCCTGATATTATTGAAGCCAACAAAAAAGCGCTGCGCGCGGGTTTTAATTTTGGTGATACTTGCGAAATGTTTCCCAACACCTATCAAGTGCACCAAGCAACTTTGCCAGTCGGTCAATATCGACAAATGACTGGCAACAAAGCACTGTCGCTTGGTCTAGTTGCTGGCGGGCAATTGGCACAAAAAGAGTTGTTTTATGGCTCTTATCCGATCACTCCTGCGAGTGACATCTTGCATGAATTGGCCAACTACAAAAACTTCGGTGTGACCACCTTCCAAGCTGAAGATGAAATCGCTGCTGTTTGCAGTGCCATCGGTGCATCGTTTGCCGGCCATATCGGTATCACTGGGACAAGTGGACCTGGCATTGCGCTCAAAGGAGAAGCGTTAGGCTTGGCCGTGATGACTGAACTACCTTTGGTCGTAGTCAATGTGCAGCGTGCTGGTCCATCGACAGGTATGCCGACCAAAACCGAACAAGCTGATTTATTCCAAGCCTTATATGGTCGTCA
The DNA here is from genome assembly GCA_020441045.1 of Deltaproteobacteria bacterium. Classification (GTDB taxonomy): domain Bacteria; phylum Bdellovibrionota_G; class JALEGL01; order JALEGL01; family JAGRMV01; genus JAGRMV01. Next base: position 1,260 of record JAGRMV010000120.1, read on the forward strand.
TGGTGAATGCCCCATGGTCATCTTAGCACCGATCTCCCCTGGAGATTGTTTCGACATTGCCATTGAAGCGATGCGTATCACCACCCAGCATATGGTACCTGTCATGATTTTGTCTGATAATACCCTTGCCAATGGCGCTGAGCCTTGGATCATCCCAGACTTAACTGCATACAAACCCTTTCCTGTCACCCATCCTCAGGCTTCTGATGAAGAATTCTTGGCATACAAACGTGATGCAGAAACTTTGGCCAGACCGTGGGCCATTCCTGGTACGCCCGGCTTAGAGCATCGCATTGGTGGTCTTGAAAAACAAGATCTTACCGGCAATGTCAGCTATAACCCAGAAAACCATCAGCACATGACCGATCTGCGTGCTGAAAAAGTTGCGCGAGTTGCAGATAGTTATGGTGAAACCACCGTGTACGGACCCAAAGAAGGCAAAGTGCTGGTTTTGGGTTGGGGTTCAACCTTTGGTCCGATCATGAGTGCGTCTGAACAACTCCGCGCTGAAGGCAAAAGCGTTGCCAACGTACAACTTCGCCATATTTGGCCATTGCCCAATGATCTTGGTGATATTCTTAGCAATTATGAACAAGTACTGATCCCAGAGTTAAACATGGGGCAATTGGCAACGTTGATTCGTGGAACCTACGCCATCGACGCCAAAACGTTTAACAAAGTACAAGGTAAACCCATCAAAATTGGCGAACTGAAAAATGCCATTGGAGAACTATTATGAACGCGCAAGCTGCAGAAAAACTAGTACCCACCCTGACCAAAAAAGACTTTGCTTCAGACCAAGAAGTTCGTTGGTGTCCTGGATGTGGAGATTATGCCATTCTCAATGCTGTCCAAAAGCTTGTCCCAACCTTGGGCATCCCAAAAGAAAACTTTGTATTTATTTCGGGCATCGGCTGTTCGTCACGCTTCCCCTACTATATGAATACCTATGGCTTTCACACAATCCATGGTCGTGCGCCTGCATTTGCCACGGGGGTCAAAATTGCCAATCCAGAACTTTCGGTTTGGGTGATCACTGGAGATGGCGACTCTTTGTCCATTGGTGGCAATCATTTTATCCACGCCCTTCGTCGTAATATCAATATTAATATTTTGTTATTCAACAATCGGATCTACGGATTGACCAAAGGACAATATTCGCCAACCTCTGAACAAGGCAAGAAAACAAAATCATCGCCTTACGGTTCTTTGGATTATCCAGTTAGTGCGACCGCATTGGCTTTGTCTGCTGGCGCTTCGTTCATTGGCCGTTCGTACGATATCAATGCGACACATTTACAAGAAACCATGCAGCAAGCTGCCGAGCACGAAGGCGTTTCCATCATTGAGATTTATCAAAACTGCAATATTTTCAATGATAAGACTCATGAACCGATTGTCAGTAAACCTACACGCGCTGACCATACCATCGAACTTGAAGCAGGCAAACCGATGATTTTTGGAGAGCAGTCAAGCAAAGGCATTATGCTCGACAAGGGTCAACCCAAAGTTGTCAATATCGGTGAAGGTGGCGTGACAGAAAAAGATCTTTTGGTCCACGACCCAAGCAATGACTACCAGACCTTTATGCTCACACAAATGGAATATCCAGCATTTCCAGTGCCTATGGGCGTTTTTCGCAAGATTAACAAAACCCCATTTGAAAAACTTGTGCATGATCAAAACCAGGCCGTCATCGAGCAAAAAGGCAAAGGCGACTTAACCAAATTGGTCACTGGCAGCGATACCTGGACTGTAAAATAAAAATAGTCCTGGTTACATCGAAATTTTTACCTTGATAACATGCTAGATTTTTATTTGTAAGTTCATAACACCTACGAACCAGCCAAATACAAAAGTGTGCCGTATTGGGTTTCAATCATAAATAGCGGGTATGCATGACTTGCTACCCCTCATAAAGTAGTACTTTGATCTATCAAAGACCGCTTGGGTTGTGCTTCCTATGTGAGAACTTGCGTAAGCTATCGAACATAGGAAGCACAACCCAAGCTCAGTACTATAAACAAAATGGTTTTTACAGATCTTATAATAAAGAGGCTAGCCAAGCAAAGTCGGACACCGCCTTGCGCAAGCAGCGGTGGTAGACTTTGCTTGGATAGCCACCCATCTAACATATCACCTAAAAACTCTCATCAAAGCCATTGATACAATTTTCACATATTACACAAGACTAATCTTTACAGGTCTGAATATACGAATTTGCACAATCCACCACGGTTGCAGCATTTTCCAAAGCGGGCATGGCTTGGTTAAGCCCTTGATCGCCTTTGGGTTTTTGCAGCTGTTCAAATAATTGATACCACTCTTCTTCACTCATAGCCGAACCCACACTCGGTAGAGGCGTTGGCATAGTTCGTTGACTCGATTGATTGACAATATAGTTCCCTGGAATAAACGAAGGTGGCGTAGAGCCATCGGCAACTACACCTTCAACAAACGTAGAGGTCACAGTTGTATTATTGATATTGACCGGATCGGTTTGAATGGAAACCAACACGCGGTCTTCTTTGCTCGGCAAGTCGACCAAATGAATACCAACATCAATTTTTTCGCTGATCGCGCCGGTGCGATCCTCTAAACGCACCGTATTGGAAGAAACCAAACTTAAAGTTCCGTCCAGCGTCACTGCAGATAGGCCGCTTCTCCATCCGACTTTTTGGGGTTCATCGGCGACATATGTTGAAGGCTCGACCAAATATCCATCGGCATAAACAGGTTGATTGGTTGCACCATCAAGATAGGCAATATCATCCAAGTACAACGTTGGTGGCGTGCCGCTACCATAAACAATATTCTTTAATTGATTGTTGCTTAGCGAAGATACGGTCAATCGTCCGGATACCAACAAATCACCTTTTTCGGTCGTTGTCATACTATTGCAGGCATAGTTGTGTGTAGATACCGTCACTCCCGTGCTATCCACAACAGGATTACCATTGATATCGGACACTTTCATCAAGCGAATTTCACCAACACTTCCAGAAGGCGCTGAACAGCTACCCAAATCACAGAGCTCAAGTGGTGCTGATGTACAAATAGGGAGATACTCTTCACGATTGACCATCACTGTGCGCTCTGCCACTGCGGTAACAATTTGATTGTTCATGGTCACGTCAATATCTGTAAAATGATGAATAATAGGCTGCGCAATTTCCCCCGTTTGCCCACCGGTCATCATGACCTGCGCTTCATAGATACCGGTCTTGGCATCATTATCAGGTTTGGTCATGGGAACAATCAAGAGCCGTCCGTTTTGGGTGACCGAAATATTGGCTGTATCTGTGAAACCACTTAAATCTCCCTGATACGACCCAGTGTTTTCATCTGCGATATCAAACCATTTGCAACCTGTGATACTACATCCATCGCCGGTTTCTTCTGCTGTAAGTGTACCTTGTGAAAGAAATGTTTCCATCGAAACGTTTTCAGGCACTGTAATGGTTGCAAAGCCTGGCGTCCGCTCAATGGTCACATCTTGCGTAATTTCATCGGTTGTTCCTTTGAGCGCGACACCGCCGACCAAAACGATACGGTAACCATTGGCTGTCAGGGTATTAACACTGGTTGGAAAAAACTTTGTCATATCAGCTGCCACTTCGCCTGTTTGCACTGTCTGCCCTGTTGCATTATCGACGGGAAAAAAAGTAATCGAAGATCGCGAAGACACATCACAACCACCCATGGTATTCGGATTGACTGGGCATCCCGCACTATCAAAAACGATAATTTTTCCGTCATCGTCTACCTGCTGACCGGTTTCATCTGAAAATACGACGCCATTGGTCATATGACGCCACACAGGTACGATCATTTCTTGATTGGCACCCGTGGCATAAAGAAAAGGACGCCCAACCCGTTCGTCATAGTCATTGCTCGGACTGGATGAAAAACTTAAACTTTGGGTCACATAAGATTCATAATCTACAGCAACAATGACTTCGTTTTGTCCAGAAACCGAATCGAAAGAGGCTTTGATATGATGGTTTTTGACAATTGTTTTGGTCGGATCTTTGCTGTCCCTACTTTCATTTTGAATGGTCATGTTGATCGAAATTATTCCAGCTGTATAATGGAACGGATCATTGCTTGCATCATAGCTTCCTCCAACCAAAAAATCGTTGGAAGTATTTAATAAATAACCTTTATATAGTCCGCGCCCAAGGTCCACATCTGTTCCAGCATCATTGTTTGCATAATGATCGTAGGTAATCTCAAGGTTACTAATCTCTGTTAGATATTCTCGATTGACAGTGGTACCATTGAGCTCAGCACGAACCAGCATTTTTCTTTTATGACCATTGCCATCAAGTTGATACAAATTGGTCGCAGACTTATCTTGGCCATCATTGGTAGCGTATGAAATATAATAGGAAACTGGATTACCCATTTTTTGTAGTTTCATTGCCGCCGTTGTAAAACACTCATAGTCATCATCTAAATCTGAAGGCGTAAACGTACTATCAACATCCGTCGTCGTATAGAGCACCCCTGGCTGTGTAATCAAACCCGTAATATTTGTGCCAAGGACTTGCGCATTTTGTTTTTCCGCACTGCTCGGTTCACGCAATTTAAATTTTGGTAGGGACGCATCAACCTGGCTAACCACACCGATTGCGCTTCTACCATCCTCAAAAACCAGAATCCAATCTCCGACAGCAACAGAAAATCCAGCAGGGATATACGTGATAAAGGAGTCATACAAAGGTACACCCGTTGTGCCCGCAGGTTTATTGCTAGTAAGCCCAACGCAATAATCATTAGCACTGGCAGCAACTTCCAAAAAACGATCCGCCTGGATATCACGACGCAAAAAAGTTACGCCATCAGGCAAACTTTCTTCACTTTGCATAATCGTATCTTGGTAATAGTTAGATCCCAAGCCCAAGCCCTGATGTGGGAATACAGCAGGAATACCTACAGACACCCAATTGGGATCCACCAACATAACATCCGATCGAAAGCGTTCAATGGCAGAAATCGAAGCGCGGTTTTGGGCTTGATATCGAATCGCATTGGTTTGCTGACTTCGCTGCGTGTTGAGAAAAGAATAGGTCACCGCCGATAGCCCAACAAAAATTGTCGAAGCCAAAAGTACCTCGATAAATGAATATCCGGACCGGGACTCGTGCTGCCATTGTAATGTCTTCATCAAAATTATTTCCCCGTTTTACTGCCTACACCACGTCTTTGCAATAGCATAACACTGGTATACTTTCGCGGAAAATACATATTCCACGATCATTTACTATTATCGCACGAACACTGTGGTCTTCCAAGCACGATGGTAATTTATGTTCCTCTCTAAGGAAATAAATTATAAATAATTGATATTATTAAATATTTAATACATTTTGATATCTAAATATCTCCCGCCCGCGCAGGTTATTTTGGCA
>JAGRMV010000121.1 GCA_020441045.1 Deltaproteobacteria bacterium
CTGTCATGTTTGTCTGGGGTTTTAAAACCTATATGCATATGTCTATTCCCCCTAAAGGTGCAATTGAAATCAAGGTGACTGGACAAAAATGGTTTTGGACTTTTGGTTATCCTAATGGCCATGTCGAATCTGGTAAATTTGTTGTTCCTGTTAATACACCGGTCAAAGCTTTGATTTCTTCTAAGGACGTTTTGCACTCAATGTTTATTCCCGCTTTTCGCGCTAAAATGGATGCTTTGCCAAACCGCTATACTGTCACATGGTTTGAAGCTACCAAAACCGGTAAGTTTCCACTGTTTTGTACAGAATACTGTGGTACCAGTCACTCAGGTATGATTGCAGAGGTAGAAGTGATGTCCAATGCAGATTATGAAGCTTGGCTTGCCAATTCAGGTGGTCCTGCTGAAGGCGAATCTCTAGCAGATTATGGAGAAAAAATTTACGCAAAGTATGCTTGTAATACATGTCACTCTTTAGATGGCTCACGAGGTAATGGTCCATCATGGCAAGGGCTATGGCAAAACAATCGTCCACTCGCAGACGGCACTTCTGTAACCGCTGATGAAAACTATATTCGGGAATCGATTCTAAATCCGCAGGCAAAAGTAGTCAACGGCTTTGCGCCTGTGATGCCGGCATACCAAGGGATTTTAAAAGAAAGAGAAATTGAAGCTTTGATAGAATTCATCAAATTGCAGAAATAAATAGAGGATACAGAGATGGAAAATAGCAGCAATCATACAAACTACCTTAACGCCACCAAAGGCATCTGGTCGTGGCTCACTACAGTCGATCACAAACGCATTGGCATGATGTATTTGGGCTTTATTATCTTCTCATTTATGCTTGGTGGCTTCTTTGCCATCTGTGTACGGCTTGAACTTTTTACTCCCAATGGCGACTTGTTTAAAGATGGTAACCAATACAATACCTTTTTCACCTTACATGGCATTGTCATGGTTTTCTTGTTTATTATCCCATCGATTCCTGCAGCAATTGGAAACTTTGTCTTACCTCAGATGGTCGGGGCGTTAGATGTAGCCTTCCCTCGTCTGAACTTGTTGAGTTTCTATATTTACCTGGTTGGTGCAACTTTGGCATTGGCTGTGCTGATTTCCGGTGGTGTTGACACGGGCTGGACATTTTACACGCCCTATTCAAGCTCCATTGGTGGTCCTGTCATTGCAACAGGCTTGGCCGTTTTCATCTTGGGTTTTTCCTCTATTCTTACTGGATTAAATTTTATCGTCACGATTCATAAACTTCGTTTACCTGGGATCACATGGTTCAATATGCCACTATTTTTGTGGGGCATGTATGCGACCTCAGTGATTCAAGTTTTAGCGACACCTGTCATTGGGATCACTATGGTCCTTTTGGTTTTTGAGCGTGTTGCTGGCGTCGGGATCTTTGATGCTTCTATGGGCGGTGATCCAGTATTGTACCAACATTTCTTCTGGTTCTATTCACATCCTGCTGTATACATTATGATTTTACCTGCAATGGCCATCATCTCTGAGCTGGTTGCAACTTTTTCGCAAAAAAGAATTTTTGGCTACAAAGCAATCGCCTATTCTTCTGTAGCTATTGCACTGTTTAGCTTTTTGGTATGGGGACACCACATGTTCACAAGTGGACAATCTCGTTTTGCAGCATTGGTATTTTCATTCTTGACTTTCTTTGTGGCGGTGCCTTCAGCGATCAAAGTATTCAACTGGGTCGCCACCATGTACAAAGGATCAATCAGTCTCAAGACACCCATGATGTATGCGCTATCCTTTTTAAGTCTGTTTACCATCGGCGGTTTGACTGGGTTGTTCCTAGGTACACTTGCCACTGATATCCACTTGCATGACACGTACTTTGTTGTTGCACATTTCCACTATGTGATGTTCGGCGGTACAGTTATCGCCTTTATCGGAGGATTGCACTACTGGTGGCCGAAGTTTACCGGTAAAATGTTCAACGAGTTCTGGGGCCAAGTCGGTGCTTGGGGCGTATTTATTGGTTTCAATCTTACTTTTATGCCGCAGTTCTTGGCTGGTTTTAGAGGTATGCCTCGACGGTACTATGAATATGATCCAAGTTTTGAAATCTTCAATCAGCTATCTACCATTGGCGCCTTGACGTTGGCCGTGTCTTTTACCATTGTCGGCATCAACCTTTTGGTATCGATTTTTAAAGGTGCGAAAGCGCCAAAAAATCCTTGGAACTCGCTTAGTATTGAGTGGCAAACCGAATCTCCGCCTGTTACCGAGAACTATGCAACAACTCCAGATTTAACCTATGGTCCGTATGACTATGACAAACGTCAAGCGGCAAGAGCAGAAGGATAAACAATATGGCACAAACAAAGTATCTAGCACATCATTTTACAGACTTGGAGCAGCAGTCTGAGTCCGCCAAGATGGGAATGTGGCTTTTCCTTTTAACTGAGATCCTGCTATTTGGTGGTGTTTTTGTCGCTTATGCGATTTATCGTGCCTGGCATCCAGAGACCTTCATCAATGCCCATCGTTTTCTAGATGTAAGACTAGGCACCATTAATACCATAGTGTTGATTGTCAGTTCATTGACAATCGCATTGGCGATTCGTGACATGCAGCTTGATCGACGAAAACAATGTATGCGAAATCTCATCATTACGATTTTACTCGCTGGAGTATTTTTGGTGATCAAGTATTTTGAATATTCACACAAATTTCATGTCGGGATGTTGCCAGGTAAGTTTTATACCTTCGACGGTATTGAGGGCACCAATCCGCATATCTTTTTTTCCATTTACTTTTTGCTCACGGGCATTCACGGTCTACACATTATCATTGGCATGAGTTTGATCGCCTGGATGCTTCTGAAAGTAAAAAAAGGTCACTTTTCTTCCAATTATTTTGTTCCGATTGAAGCCGTTGGACTATATTGGCATTTGGTCGATTTAATTTGGATTTTCTTATTCCCACTTTTATACCTCATTGGTTAAGGAGATTAAACTATGTCACACACATCAGAACACAAAAATCACATCACCCCACTTTGGGTATATTATGCCGTTGGCACTAGTTTGCTTTTTCTCACCATGATTACAGTGGCAGCATCTTACATCCCTTTTAGTCAATTTACAGGGATCGGATCGCTCAATTTTGCTGTGGCGATGATCATTGCCATCATCAAAGCCACTTTGGTTGCCTTATTTTTTATGCATCTGGCATACGACAATAAGTTTTACCTGTTTTCCTTACTCGCGGGCATTTTGTGTTTGCTGATCTTTATTGTGGTCACCATGTTCGATACGCAATATCGTGGTTTGATCAACCCAGAGGAAAAAACCCCTATCATCCAACAAACTGCGCCAGAACAATTTGTTGGCAAAAAACATCACGAAGCATCACAGGAAGATACTCACCACTAAGATAAGTAGTTTGATAACGGCTTTTCCCAATAAAACGCTGAGATCATTTTGCCGTTTTTGCTTATATAATTTTTGATTTTTTTTGTTTTTGAAAAACCGTTTTTTTCTAGTACCCGTCCTGATGCAGTATTGTTGGTAAAAGTGTGTGCGATAATTTTTTGGACGGATGGATTTGTAGATATCCATTTTGATAGCGCATGAACCGATTGCGTTGCCATCCCTTTGCCCCAATGCGCTTTACCTACCCAATACCCCACTTCAACCCAGCCCTCATCAAAGCTCAGCCTAGGCACCCCAATCATCCCGCATAGTTGTGTAGTTGTCTGGCCTTGATAACAGGCGCGTATACACCAAACTTTGGTTAAATCGGTGTCTTTCTTCGCCAAATTAAGATGAATCCATTGCTTTGCATCTTCTGTAGCATATGGATAAGGAATATGTTGGGTCATCTGCGCATACACTGGATCATTCAATAAGCTTACCAGCACTGCAGCGTCCCGAAGACTTGCGCGATTGAGATAAAGACTATCTGAGATGCGTATTTCGTTCACGGAGCTTGCAGTAATATTCTTGGTGGTACTCTTCAGCCCGATAAAAAACTTGAACCGGACTTACTTCTGTAACAATCGGTTTGGAAAATTTATTTCCACGGGTCAGTGTTTCGATGACTTTTTCTGCAACTTGTTTTTGCTGCTGATCATAATAAAAAATCACACTGCGATATTGTGTACCTACATCAGGACCTTGTCTGTTGAGCGTTGTAGGATCGTGAATCTCAAAGAGCTTATAGACCAGATCTTGATAGGATATGATATCTGGATCAAATTCGATTTCAACAACCTCTGCGTGATTGGTATCTCCGCGACATACATCTTCATAGGTTGGGTTTTCTGTATTGCCTCCACTGTAGCCACTGGTCACAGCAAGCACACCGGCAATACTACGAAAGTCGTCTTCCACACACCAGAAACATCCGGCACCAAACATTGCTTTTTTGGACTTGCTCATTGAACCTGTTATAGAAGATACGTGTGCGCAAAGCAATTGGAATCATGCTACTATTTTCTCTGATGAGTTGTTACCAAAATCCCTACTTTGATGCTGACAAGATGCACCATACGTCCAAAGGTTTTCAGAACATCCCTCCGAGCCCCAAAAAAGGATGGAAACAAATGCTACGTTGGCGTAAGGAGAGAAAATCAGGCATGACAACTGCACCGACCTGGCCAGAAGTCTCTCCTTTTGAAGTAGTAAAGCCTGATACAGTGATCTATAGTAAAAATCCATCAACCAAAAGCATCACCTGGTTTGGTCATTCCACTGTCTTGATTCAAGTTGCTGGGAAACTTATTCTGACTGATCCCCATTTTGCAGACTACGCATCGCCCGTTACTTTCGCTGGGCCGAAACGATACACTACTACCCCCATTCCCATAGCAAAGCTTCCTCATATTGACTACATCCTGATTAGTCATGACCACTATGATCATCTGGATGGACCGTCCCTCAAAGCCTTGATTCAAAAGCAACAAGATCAACAACCCCATTTCCTTGTACCGTTGGGATATAAAAAATGGCTCCAGAAAAGGGGAGCTACCCGAGTCACCGAAATGGACTGGTGGGAAACCTTCACAGAAGGCGCGTTTAGCTTCCACAGTACCCCTGTTCAGCACTGGACAAGGCGTACTCTTTTAGATCACAATCGAAGGTTGTGGTCCGGGTGGGCGATAGAAACAACCGATTTTAAGTTCTATTTTACGGGGGACTCCGGATACACAGACTGGTTCAAAGAAATTGGCCAAAAATTGGGCCCCTTTGATGTCAGTGCCATTCCAATTGGGGCATATAACCCTCGATGGTTCATGAAAAACTCGCACATGGACGTTGCCGAGGCCATTGAAACCCATAAAGATCTTGGTTCACGATTTTCTATTGGTATTCATTGGGGAACATTTATTCTTACTGATGAGCCATTACGCGAGCCTCCACAAATGCTGCAAAATCTCATGCAAACTACCCAAAATCAAGGACTACCCCCTTTTGTTACTTTCAAACACGGACAAACCAAGATTTTTCGCTAAAATAAAAAAATTCATTGACCCAAGCCATTCAGAAGAATACAAGGGGGCTGATTTGGAACTGATACAGGCCAAAAGGCTTGTCTAGCATCAGTTCATAACTTGACCCACTATAAGGAGAATCAAACGTGATATCGATGGCAGAATATATTTGGATGGATGGCGCACAACCAACGCAACGACTTCGATCTAAAACCAAAATTGTACCGATGGAAAACATTGAAAATGTTACCCTCGAACATTTTCCAGAGTGGGGGTTTGATGGCTCTTCAACCTACCAAGCCCAAGGCCATTCTTCCGATCTCGTATTAAAACCAGTTTGTTTTGTTGATGATCCTATTCGTGGTCGAGGCAATTTCTTGGTCATGTGTGAAGTCATGAACGTAGATGGTACGCCACACGAAACCAACAGCCGTGCAAAACTTCGCAAAACATTAGAAGACGGCGCTGCTAAAGAGGATCCATGGTTTGGATTTGAACAAGAATACACATTATTCCGAGGTAGAACACCTTTAGGCTGGCCAGAAGATGGATATCCAGCGCCACAAGGTCCATTTTACTGTGGTGTTGGCGCCGACGAAGTCTTCGGCCGCCAATTGGTAGAAGAGCATATGCAGCTTTGCATTGATGCAGGCTTGATGATCTACGGTATCAACGCTGAAGTTATGCCAGGGCAGTGGGAATACCAAGTTGGCTATCGCGGTGTCAAAGAAGAATCTGCAGATGCGTTAGCTACATCTGATCACAATTGGTTCGCTCGTTGGTTACTTTATCGTATAGGTGAAGACCATGGGATTACAGCGACGCTACATCCAAAACCAGTACGTGGTGATTGGAATGGCGCAGGTCAACACACCAATTTTTCAACCAAATCTTTGCGTGACCCCGCTACAGGCACGCAAACTATGAAAACGTATTTACAGCGGCTTGAAAACAAGCATATGGATCATATCAAAGTCTATGGTGCGGATTTACATGACCGCCTTACCGGCGCGCATGAAACGTGTCATATCAATGAATTTAGAAGTGGGCCATCAGACCGTGGTGCATCTATTCGGATTCCGATTGCTATGCAAAAAGAGGGCTGTGGTTATTTAGAAGACCGTCGTCCAGGGGCCAATGCCGACCCATACGTGATTGCAGACCGCATCTTGCGTACCATTTGCGATTTATAAATTTAT
>JAGRMV010000122.1 GCA_020441045.1 Deltaproteobacteria bacterium
TAACATTATATTTGCTTTTTTCATCATGCCGCGGATTTTATCAAAACCGCATTTGATGACAAGTGATTTCGCAAGGCGCTGTTTGCTATCTACTTCGAGAAGTTCATGCTATGGAAGGACAGCACATGAAGCGCTTACTCAAAAATGCATCAAAAGTTTCAGGCCTAACCATGGTCAGTCGCGTCTTTGGCTTGGTTCGTGATCAACTTTTTGCTGCAATGATCGGTGCAGGTTTTTTTGCCGATTGCTTTGTCATCGCCTTTCGCATCCCCAACCTTTTACGTGACTTATTTGCGGAAGGGGCGCTTTCCAATGCCTTTGTCCCGACATTGACCAAAACCATTTACCAAGATTCCCCCAAGCAGGGCTTGGTCATGGTATCCAAATTGATGGGACTGATTATTTTTGTCGTCGGTACGATCATCGTGCTGGGTATTTTGTTTGCGCCACAGATTGTTCACATGATTGCACCTGGTTTTTCTGCCATCGCCGGCAAAGTCGATCAAACTGCAGAACTTGCGCGCATTTTGTTTCCATTTTTATTGTTTGTCAGTCTGGGCGCGGTCTTGATGGGGATCCATCATGCGCATCAGTCTTTTACCTATCCTTCCATTGCGCCATTGATGTTCAATGCTGCGTCGATTGCCGGAGGACTTGTCATTCATTTTGGTGGTTATACAGGCAAGACGGCCGTGATGATTTGGTCAGTAGGGACCTTGTGCGGCGGTTTTTTACAATTTGCCATTCAAGCACCGCCGCTTTTGCGCGCCAAAAAAATCCCGCTGCCCAGCTTTAAGAAAATATTGGCCAATCGTCGTGTCCGCGAAATGATGATTCTTATGGGACCTGCGATTATTGCGCTGTCAGGGGCGCAGATCAATATTTTGGTCAATACCATTCTGGCTTCGCTGCTGGAAGAAGGGGCGCCATCTTGGCTTAACTATGGTTTCCGGCTGATGCAGCTACCTATTGGTATTTTTGGTGTCGCCATTGGTGTGGTCGCGCTGGCCCAAGCATCAAAAGATGTCTCAGCCAATGACAATGCATTGTTTCATCGCAATATTGAGCATGCCATGAACTTGAATTGGCTGCTGACCATGCCCTGCGCCGTTGGACTTTGGGTGATGGCGCAGCCGATTGTCGCACTATTATTTGAGCGCGGCGCTTTTACTGCCTTTGACACCGAAATGACGGCCAAAGCCATTCAGTTTTATGCACTGGGACTGCCTTTTTACGCGGGTGTCAAAGTCAAGGGGCCGATTTTCTTTACCCGCAACCTGGCAAGAATCCCCATGGTAGCTTCACTCACCGGGATCGCCATCAATATTCTTTTTAATGTTCTTATGTACAAAAAACTAGGCCATTGGGGCTTGGCCCTGGGCACCTCGATAGGCATGTTGATGAATTTCCTCCTCTTGAGTATTTATTTCAATCGCAAATTCACACCGCCACAGATCTCTTCTTCGGTGCTGTTTTTTTTCAAAGTCATTATCATTTCTGTCCTGATGGGGGTACTCACCCATCAAATCTCCCACCAAGTTTTTACCGATCCAGCACCAACCGAAATCTATAAAATATTGCACGTCATTGTCACCATTGCTTGCGCAATGGTGGGCTATGTTGTCTTGGTCAAGGCGTTTGGCATTTGGGGATTGCTCAAACAAGTGTTGAAAAAAGACTAGGCCTTACTAAACCTAAAAAACATCTAAGCAATGGGCATCAGTATATTTATTTTGTAATGTCTTTTTGTAAGGCGCGTACCCGCATCAATATGTCTTGTAAGGTAGAATCACGGGTGTCCAAATCTTTACGGCTAAATTTATTGCGCATGGATTTGGATTGGGTTTGTGGCGCAAAATCAGCAATATCTTCCTGCTGCCACTGAATATCGGTGATTTTGATGTTTGATTTTTTTTGCAGCTTGTTCAAGATGTCACTTTTCATCATATTAAGCTGATAGGCCCAGCCCCCATGCGCTACTGCAACAATGAGTTTTTGCAGGTAGACTTTTTTTACATAGGTTTTTTGGGCCAAATATTCGCCGACAATTTCAGGCCACAAACGCCGTAGTTCGACAGTTTGAAAAACATTTTTGCCTTTGCCAAACGAAGGCATCTGTCTGCCGACATGCTGCATGCCTAAATTGCGCGGAAATTTGTTATTGGACTTCTTAGCCACACTCCCTTATAACCGCTGGGGTGTCTTCTTGACAAGAATGAAGATTCAAAAGTATACTGTATAGATATAAGTATTTAAAATTACTCAAGTTACGCGCAAGCACAGGTTCGATGGCGTAGCTTATGTTGTTTGACGAAGTGATCGCAGCATAAGGGGGGCAGACCCAAAGGTCCTGCGTAACTTCAGTTCAACTACATTGGTTTTTAGATGAACGAAAAATGTCCTATTTGCGGTCTTGAAGTTTTTGGGTTTGAAGTTGTATTCGAACTGAGAAACAATCCTGCCGTTTCCAATTATATCAAATTACAGCATCTCGAATGGAATCAAAATAACGAAAAAATCTGTAGAAACTGTTTTGAACTCTACAAAAAAGAATTTGAAGAACACCAAAATGACATGCACATCACGGGCGAACCCACCGTGGTCAAACACAAACGTGAAATTAAAATGGTCTCCGGCGATGATGAAAACGCTTCGATCATTATTTTGCACGGCAATAATATGGGCAAACGTTTTGAAATCAAAGGCAATGATATCATCATTGCGGGCAGGTCTTCTACATGTGACATTACCGTCCCTGAAGACAATGTTTCCAGACAACATGCCAAGGTCTATCGCCGCAATAAGAAATTTGTTGTCGAAGATCTAGGGTCGACCAATGGAACTTTTGTCAATACCAAGCGCATTGAAATTCAAGAGCTGACCGACGGGGATATTATTTTGATTGGTAACACCATCTTGAAGTTTATCAGTGGTTCCAATTTTGAGCACAAATACCACAAAGAGCTTTACCGATTGGCCACGGTCGATGGACTGACCCAAATTCTCAATAAGAACTTTTTTCAATCCAAGTTGATCGAAGAATTCAGCCGTGCCAAACGCTACGATCGTGACCTGTCTTTTATATTGATGGATCTAGACCATTTTCATAAATTGAACAATACCTACGGGCACTTGGCCGGTGATTTTATCCTGCGAAATGTTGCTTCGCTGATCTCGCGAAATTTACGCAAAGAGGATTATTTTGGTCGATATGGTGGTGAAGAATTTGCGATCATTTTGCCAGAAATTATCATCGACAATGCCATGATCTTGGCAGAAAAATTGCGCTCCATTGTTGAACACGCCAACTTTACCTTCGAAGGCGAGCGCATTTCAGTCACTGCCAGTATTGGAGTTTCAACCGTATTAGATGAGATAGGCAACGAAAACGAACTGGTCAAAAAAGCCGATGAAGCCTTGTATGAGGCCAAAGCCTCGGGGCGTAATGCTGTGATCAAAGCCAGCTCTTAACTCCTTGTCTTATCAAACTTGGCTGTTGTATTTTCGCCCTACACCTAACCACTACATGAAAACGCTTGACGCGCTTTCAAAATTCACCCATATAACGCTGCATGCATGATCGTCGCCCCATTCAAGTTCTATCCGATCAGACGATACGTAAAATCGCGGCTGGAGAAGTCATTGAACGCCCGTACTCCATCGTCAAGGAACTACTCGAAAACGCAGTCGATGCTTTGGCCACTACCATTGAAGTATCAGTTATTGAAGGTGGCATGCAGCAAATTACGGTCAAAGACGATGGCATCGGTTTTACCACATCCGACCTCCCCTTATCGGTCGTTAAAAACGCTACATCCAAAATCTTAAGTGAAGAAGATTTGCAGCATATTTCAACCAATGGATTTCGCGGGGAAGCTTTAAGTAGCATTTCATCTGTTTCGAAGTTTGAAATCATCACCAAAAATAATGATGCTGACCAGGGCTACAGTCTTTGTTCCGAAGGCGGCTCGACTCCAACCATCAAACCAGCCGCCGCCAATGAAGGCACCATGATTGTGGTCAAAGATTTGTTTTTTAATGTCCCAGCTCGGAAGAAGTTCCTGAAAAGCAAAAATACCGAGTATACGCATATTGAAAAAGCTTTTAAAAAAATAGCCTTGGCCCATCCAGAGATTCACTTTGTTCTAAAAAGAGATGGTAAAACCATGCTCAACCTTGGGCAAACCTCTGATTACCAAAGTCGTATCGCGCAGCTTTATGCCAAAGACCTGACTCAATCTTTGGTCACGTTTGAAGGTGAGCAAGGGCCCATTACTGTTTTTGGATATGCTGCCAACCAGCAAAGCCAAGCTTCCCGACCTTCTGAAATATGGATCTTTGTCAATGGGCGTTGGGTGTCTGACCGCGCTTTAAGCAAAGCTATTATGGAAGGCTATCGCTCCGCCTTGATGGAACATAAATTTCCTGCAGTTTTTCTGTATATCCAAATGCCACCAGCGATGTTTGATATCAATGTGCATCCAACCAAATCCGAAATTCGTTTTCAAGACCCACAAATCCTATTCCGCATGGTTCAGCGTGCCATTGCAGATAAGCTCAAAGGCAGCATCGCCAATCATCGCTTGGATTTTCAGCCCAAAACTTTTCACCCGCAGACCTATAGCTTTGCACCTTCAACCCAAGAGCTCAAAAAAGTGCAAAGCCAAACTTCCATTGCAACGCCTCCGCCTGCTTTTACAAAAAATATCCCACAGGAGCCTACGACCGAACCCATAGGCTATTTTTCCGCGCTGACATTCTTATCGGTACTCGACGGGACTTATATCATTTGTAAAAATCAACACGAGCTGGTGCTGATTGACCAACATGCTGCGCATGAGCGAATTCTGTTTGAAAAACTTTCGCTGCAATGGAAAAAACAAAAAAACCTCGCCCAAAAGTCTCTGATGCCAATGACTCTAGAGCTTAATGGTGCGCAACTGGAGGCGTTTGCGCAAATCGATCGCTATCTCAAAGACCTTGGCTTAGATTGTGAACCGTTTGGTGATCACGACATTGTCATCCGCAGTGTTCCTAACTTTTTGCCTGAACATCATGTGCAAGATTTTTTATTTTCGCTTTTGCAACAAGTGCAAGAAGGTCAAATCCCCTCACATGCTGATGATTTGATGGATCATCTCTTAAGTACGACTGCATGCCATAGCGCCATACGTGCACATGATCGTTTAGAGGTTTCAGAAATCCAGCACTTACTCACTGAAATGGACCAAGTCGACCATGCCAGTTATTGTCCTCATGGAAGGCCCTCCTTTATCAAAATGGATCTTGCGGACTTGGAAAAAGTATTCAAACGTAAAATATGAGTTTGAGTTTTCATAAAGATTTTACGGATCGTCCCATCTTTCTGCTGATTGCCCCTACCGGCGCAGGCAAAACAGAGCTTGCCATTGCCTTAGCCAAAAAATTTAACTTTGAAATCATCAATGCTGACGCCTATCAATTCTTTACAATGATGGACATTGGTACCGCCAAACCAACACTTGCGCAGCGCAGCCAAGCACCTCACCACTTATTTGATATCTGCCGACCTGACCAACCTTACAGCGCGCACCAATTTGCAGCCGCCGCCAAAGATACGGCCTGTGATATTTTTGCTCGTGACCGATATCCTTTGCTCGTTGGTGGCTCTGGCTTTTATGCCCGCGCTTTTTTAACACGCACTTCGGACTTACCAGAAGGGACGGTGGAAGGACTAGATCAAACCCAAGCCTATAAGGACATCATTACCCAAGATCCCGACTTGGCCAAACAGTTGCATCCGCACGACACCTACCGTATTGCGCGCGCTGTTTTTTTGCTGCAACAGGGCATTGCTCCCAGTCAAGCCTGGAAGCTTGCATCCAAACAGCAGATTGCCAATCCCTACCACATTTTTTCCATCGATATTCAGCGCGAAAGACTCTATGACCGAATTAACCAGCGTAGCAAAGACATGCTGACACAAGGCTTATTAACAGAAACCCGCGCCATTATTGACGCATACCCGAAAGCGTTACAACGCTTGCAAAAAACCATCGGTTACAGCCAAGTCCTTAAATATCAGTCCGGTCAATTGAATGAAGATGAAATGATCATGGAAATCCAGCAAAAAACCCGAAATTACGCAAAGAGACAAATGACTTGGATCCGTAATCAACTTGCCCCGAAACAAGCAACTTTTGACTGTGCATTTGATGAACTTTCCTGTTATATAGAGGACTTATCGCTATGATGTACTTAGATTTTGAAAAACCCATTGTTGAACTCGAAACCAAAATCGCAGAGTTACGCGCGCTTTCCGATCATAAAAATATGAATCTGAAAGACGATCTGACACGTCTGGAACGCAAGGTCGAATCAGTCACGCACGATATTTTTTCAAAACTTACGGTGTGGGAACGTACGCAATTGTCAAGACATCCTCAACGACCTTACATGTTGGATTATGTCGAAAATGCCTTTGATGGATTTGAAGAATTGCATGGCGATCGAAACTTCTCGGATGATCCATCACTTATCTGTGGGATTGCCACCATTGATCAAACGCCAATGATGGTCTTGGGGCAACAAAAGGGCCGCTCAACCAAAGAGAAAGTGCATCGCAATTTTGGCATGCCTAAACCCGAAG
>JAGRMV010000123.1 GCA_020441045.1 Deltaproteobacteria bacterium
CTATGGCGCACAAAGAGCTGATCAACAAAATATACAAAGATTTACAACAACACCGAATTCCTAAAAAAGCGGTTGAAGAAATGGTGGGGGAAATCTTTTGTTATATTGAAAAAAAATTGATCCAGCAGCAATCTTTTTCTATCAACAGTTTTGGCCGTTGGTACACCAAAGCAATCCAAGAAAAAACAGGATGTCATCCAACCACCCAAGAGCCAATTTATATTCCCGCTTGTAAAAAAGTCGTTTTCAAACCGTCGACAAATCTTACCCAGAAATTAAAATAAAGTATGCTATTACATGTTTCAAAATACAATCAATCGATTTTTCAGTTCCCTCTTGACCAAACCAATGTGTCTATCGGCAGAGGAAAAAACAACGATATTATTCTGACTGATAGCACCATATCCAAAACCCATGTTCTGATTTCGTCCAAAGACAATCAGTGGATTGTCACCGATCGCTCACAAAATGGAACCAAGATAGATGGACAATGGGTGCAAAGCTCCGAGATTGTCATTGGCAGCAAAATTGAACTCGGCCCTTATCTGATTGAATTGATAAAAGAGCTGCAAGAAAATGAAGATACTTTGATTAAACATCACTCCAACATCACGCAAATGCTTTCATACAATCAAAAAAGCCATGAACTTATTACTGATCACGCAACATTGACCCAAACCGCACCTGTCAAACGAACCTATAAAATCCATAAACCCATGACCACCCTTGGCAAAGAAACGCAAAATGAAATCAAAGTCATAGATGACTATGTATCTGGTTTTCATTGTAAAATTGAACGGCAAGATCAAGGCTATATTCTAAAAGATCTTGGTAGCACCAATGGCACCCTCCTCAATGGTCAGAGCATAAGAGAAGCTTTGCTTACCCATGGTGATGAAATTTGTTTTGGTAAAACCAAGTTCATCTTCTCACAACAAATCGAAAAGAAAAAACTCACTACCAAAAAAGACATCGCATTCGAAAATATTATATCCACTGATCCTACCATGCAGAAAGTTTTTTCCTTGATTGAAACAGTCGCCCCAACCCAAGCCCCGGTCTTTATCCATGGCGAAACCGGCACAGGTAAAGAATTAATAGCACGCGCCATAACCCAGCAAAGCAACCGAAGTCATCAACCCTTTCTTACTGTTAACTGTGGCGCGATCTCAAAGGATTTGATTGAAAGTGAGCTCTTTGGCCATGAAAAAGGGGCCTTTACATCCGCACATCAACAGCGCCAAGGTCTTTTTGAACAGGCGCATAAAGGTACGCTCTTTCTCGACGAAATTGCTGAGTTGCCGATTGATCTGCAACCGAAACTACTTCGTGTACTTGAAACTGGTGAAGTCAGACGTGTCGGTGGGAGTCAAACCTTTTTTGTCGATGTCCGAATCATCAGTGCGACCCATAGAGATTTACATAAAGAAGTCGAAAGAAATAGGTTTAGGGAAGATCTCCTGTATCGATTGCATGTGATTCCAATCGACCTCCCAGCGTTACGTGAACGAAAAAAAGACATTGCGCATCTGGTACACCACTTCTTGCAAACCGATGCGCAGAAATACCAACAACCCCCCAAAAAAATAACGCCTGAAGCAATCGACCTTTTGATGAAGTATAGTTGGCCTGGCAACATTCGAGAACTGAAAAACATCGTTCAACGTGCTATTATTTTGTCCCATCATGACCCAGAAATTGGCCCCACGCACATTCAATTTTATACATCACCCACTGAAAACAACACCGATCATGGCGCTGCATCACTGGCCAGCATAGAAAAAAAAGCCATCCAGCAAGCATTGATCAACAACCAGTGGAATAAAACAAAAACTGCCCAAATTCTCGGAATCGCAAAATCAACCTTACACCTTAAAATCCAACAATACGAAATCACTCAACCTTAATCAAAATTGTCACAGAATGCGTGGGTTAACAGATATCACCACCAACAATCTCACATTGTTAACTTTCAACAATATTCCTGCCGTTAGAAATAAATTGTTGAGGTTGTATTTTTGACACAATGCGTGTATGAGGTGTTATCGAACAATAACAAACCAAGGATGTATCATGTATAAAACACAATTATTTTTACTTAGCTTTTTTCTTTTCATTGCAACAGGCTCTACCGAACTAGTTTATGCTAACCAGGACCTTGTTAAATGTGATCTTGAAATTGCCTTTTTAAGAGTTGCAAGTGGCGGTGGCAACACTAAAATATATAACAGATCCAAAAAAGTGTCTCTTACCAAAGCACCTGGTAGCAATCAGATCTATCTTGTGACCGAGCTTTCTACTCATATCAACGACAACCCCACTTCTGCTGTTATCAATAAAAACGGGTCATATCTTGTTTTTGATATTATAGGTAGATCCACTGATGAGAGTGTATTAATCAACGCATATGCTGTAACAGATCCAACTCCGGTGACAACAACATATGACGGTCATAAGTTGGTAAAAGACTATGGGTATAAAAAAATACCTGGCTTTGCTTACACAGGTTCAATACGATACGGAGAACCAAAGATCTTACATTCTGAAAAGGGGTATCCATATAATGGAATAAAGTTGATTACTAGTGATAATCTTGGTTTTCATATTAAGTCCATCACTGCAGATTGTAATCCCACTGATTAGTTTTAGTCCGGTTACAGTAACCACTGACATTCAAGTCAAAAGACTTTAGTGTTATTGGCTACTTTTATACTACGAATTTACCTTTTTTTTCAATACTGGTGATGGCTGGAAGTGAATGGTTTTTTTGGAAGGCACTTCCAGCCACTGCCCTGTCTGTGGATGTTTGATGCGACGTTTGTTTTTTTTGCGGACTTCAAAGCGACCAAATTTTGCACAGGTGTATTCTTTACGGCGTAATATAAAGGTAGATAAATGCAAAAAAAAGGTATCGACCACGTCTTCAATATTTCTGTGGGTCAGATTTCTTTTGGCTTGCTGTTGATATAAATGATCCACCAATTCTCGCTTTGACATAGAGGCAAAGTATCAACCTCACCCTTTGGCTTCAAGCGTTTTTTTTGAGTTTCGCCGTACCTAGACAAAATCATAGGATATGGCATGATAAGGATATGAAAAGTCCATTGATCGCTCTATCCACCATGGTTCTGATTACCCCACTGCTTTTTCACTGCGGGGCCAAAAAAGATTTTGCTGAACCAGCTATCGAAAAGGGTACGCAGCAGTACAACACGGATTCGTCCTTTGCAGCTCCTTACTCCCTAGTCTGGACATCGGTGCAACAAGCCATTGAAAACCGAGGTATTCCGATCTCACAAACTTTTTCGGACAAGGGTCTTATTCTAACAGATTGGGCAACCGGAAAATCTGATCGTTTGTTTTCAGGATATGGTGAAACCAAGATCCCTTACACCATTCGGTATAAATTCCTGATCAAAGTCACCAACAGCAATAAAAAAGTGAATGTACAAATCAAAACCAAAGAAGAGTTTCTCACCGATGTAGTGACTTCCGGTGCAAATTTTCAGGGCAGTCTTTATAATTGGATGCCAACTGAAAGTACGGGCTATAAAGAAAAGCAGATCCTGAATGATGTAAAAGAAATTATTGAAGGCAATTAGGATTTTGTTCTAAAATAAAAACATTATTCCTATCGCTTTTCCCCGGTGACAGTCGTTTGCTATTTATTCCGGTTTTCATACCATCTGTCCCAAGCCGCTGCACAATCTTTTGTATGCACAGGATACTCCCATTGATTTTTCATGGCCAACGTTTGCAAAGATTTACAAGACTGTTCAACGACCTGCTCATCTTTATCTTTCAATGAGCGCATCAATATAGAAAGCGCTTCTGGATCACCTAACTTGCCAAAGGCATGTACAATCTGCGGACGGATCCACACGCTTCTGCCTTTTTGATAATTATGCTTGGCATATAGTTCTTTTTCAAGCAGCGAAATCGCGTCTTTGTCGTTGCGTTTGGTGATAGCATCAACCGCTTCTGAACGGACTACCATCGCTGTATCTCCTAGCGCATGACGAATCGATTTGATTGTGTCAAGGTCATCAAAATAAGATAGCCCTTGCACAGCTGCTTGCCGGACAATAAACAATTGATCTTGCGCTGCTTTTAATAAAGCCTTACGGGCAGTCTCAGTTTTGCGTTTGCCCAAGGTAATCGCGCAAAACCAACGCTCCTCCCAGCGTTTGGTTGTGGCATGCAACACTTCAATCAACACTTTTTCTACATCTGGAGAAGCCTTGGTTAATTGCTTAAATTCCTTGGAAAAATCCTTTTTTTTGGCAACTTCTTCAATCATCACTCTGGCCTTGTCAGGAGTAATCGAAGTGGCCATCACCTGGACCAAAGGCACATGGACAAAAAACAGAAAAACTAGAGCTTGAAAGATCCTTAGAAACCCTTTATGTATCTTTGTCATGAAGTTACTCCTTGTTAAACCCAGAGGTTTTTGTGCCGGTGTTGTACGCGCCATTGATATCGTTGATATTGCGCTTGAGAATTATGGCACACCTTTGTACGTCCGCAAAGAAATAGTCCATAACCAATCGGTCGTCTCCCAATTTCGTGAAAAAGGTGTTGTCTTTATTGATGAGCTGGATGAAGCACCGAAAGGAAGTGTCGTCATTTTTAGTGCGCACGGCGTTTCTCCTGAAGTACGTCAACAGGCACTGAAAAAAAACTTGCATGTCATCGATGCAACCTGTCCTTTGGTCACCAAAGTCCATTCAGAAGTACATAAATATGAAAAACAAGGTTATTCGATTCTTCTTATTGGCCACGCAGACCATGATGAAGTTGAAGGCACCATGGGGGAAGCTCCTGAAATCATGCAACTTGTAGAAACAGAAGACGACGCACAAACCGTGCAGGTGCCAGATCCCACAAAAGTCGTGGTTCTTACCCAAACAACTTTGAGCGTGGATGAGACCAAAGGATTGGTAGAAATCCTCACATCCCGCTTTCCTGAGCTGACAAGACCACCCAAAGGCGATATTTGCTACGCCACTCAAAATAGGCAAGATGCAGTCAAGCACTTAGCGACCATGGATATGGATTTACTTTTGGTGGTGGGGTCAAAAAACTCTTCCAACTCTGCTCGCCTTTGTGAAGTGGCACGGAGTTATCATATTGAGTCGCACCTCATCGATAATGTTGAAGAAATTAATCCTGCCTGGATTGAGAACAAAAAAGTAGTCGGTCTAAGTGCGGGTGCCTCTGCCCCAGAATACCTCGTGCAAGAAGTCGTCACGTTTTTACAAGCACAAGGTGCCACTGCTGAAGAAGTCGAAACCATTGAAGAAGATGTACACTTTGCACTGCCCAAAGAGCTCACCCAAAGCCGCCCATTACCGCAAGCATAATAAACTAAGCTTTATGCTTCGACCTCATGCAAAAAAGTTTGAATGCCTTTAACAAATTCTTTTGGGCGCTCGACATTAGAGACATGTGAAGCATTGGCGATGACCTGGAACTGTGAGCCCTTGACTTTTTGATGGAAGAGCTTCACTGTTTTAGGTGTTGCCTCATCGTATTGCCCACAAGAAAAAAAGGTCGGAACCGAAATTTTATAAAGATCGCGGGTACGATCATATTTTTTTAATGTGCCGGTTGGGGAAAACTCAGAAGCACCCCACATGTATTGATAAATCTCTCTTCCCTGAGGGTTATTTTTTGCTTTTTTATGCATCATCGCTAATAGCTTTTTGCGATCACGCAAAACATGCTTGAGATAAAATACCTGCATCGCCTCTTGATAAACTTTTGCATCGGTTGCACCGATTTCATGACAGTATTGGATAATTTTTCGTGTCTTGTTGGGGAGTTTTTTGATCAAACGGTGCGCATCTTGCTCCCAAAGTGGCGCACTAAACATAGGAGAGCTAAACAGAAGAGACTGTACGCCATTATTTTTGACTCGCAAATAGTACTCCAGCGCCAGCGTTGTCCCCCATGACCCACCAAAAAGATGAAATCGATCCAATTTCCATAATGCAATCAGCTCTTTGAGCTCCTGAACAAAATAGACAATATTTCTTTTATTCGGGGGAATCTTTCCACTTCTACCCCCACCCCCTTGGTCATAGGTATACAGTGTACGATCAGGAAATAGATCAAATAATTTTCTTAAATTTCGCGAGTCACCACCGGGCCCACCATGCAAAAGCAACAAAGGCGTGCTACCTTTGACCACTTGTCTTTCATAAAAAACCTTGGTTTCTTTGGTTTGGATATATGACATGACGAAGACCCCTTTTTCATGACAAGGCTTAAAAAGCCTGTTCTAAATCTGCAATCAAATCATCAACTTCTTCAATGCCAACGGAGAGACGAATAAAACCATCAGAGATGCCCAGGCGCTCACGGTTTTCCTTTGGTATACTGGCATGCGTCATGATAGCAGGGTGTTCAATAAGCGACTCCACCCCACCTAGACTCTCTGCCAAAGAAAATAGTTTGGTTTTTGACAAAAAAGTTTTGGTTTCATGCAAGTCCTTTTTTAAATAGCATCCAATCATTCCACCAAAAGCCTGCATTTGCTTCTTGG
>JAGRMV010000124.1 GCA_020441045.1 Deltaproteobacteria bacterium
TAGCACTGTCACTTGCCCTGCGCTCTTTTGCCCCAGCGTTGTGCTAAAATTGAGCGCCCTCCAAACCATAAAAAAATTTAAATATGAATAATATTAGATAGTTATCTTTTATATCGTGTTGGCACGCGCCTTGCTCAATAGAAAGTGTGAAACCACAAAAAAACAGATATCCGGTAGATGGCTTAACGGACGCTCCTTTTGTTCCCACAGAAAAACCCTTTGAGCGCCCTACTCTCCACCTGCCTCTACCGGACTCTCCTTACCACGAGTATGAAAATACAGCTGCAAGCATCCGTATCGAAAAAAAAGAAGAACAAACTGAGCGCGGCGTGTGGACCATCGACATTTAAAACCCTTTACTTATAGACTTTGCAGATCATTCGTGTTAGATGCGTTGCATAATTTAAGTTTATATCTAACATCAAATACAGATATGAACTTTGGATGGGGGATCTATGAAAAGAATACTTTTTTTGCACGTATCAACATATTGTGTTTTTGCCTTGCTGGTACTTGGAGCCACTCGCAGTTTTGCCTCCACCTACACCTTGGTATTTGTTGCGGACCAAGCCATCCAATCCAAACTTCCCACCATAGCCAGTAAAAACATGCAAAGTATTGTCACCGATACTGTTACCTCGATCAACGAACTTTGGGATCAAACCGATATTACTTTCACTCATCGCTATCAATCTCGCCAGGCTTGGCAAGTGGATGAAGAACCTATTGTTTCCATAAAAAATCTAGCGCAACAGCGACAGAACAAAACAAATGAGATTGTCATCGCCCTTTCCGGCAACTATTTTGGAGCCAACGCTGAACATGCCGGTGTGTCTTTACATATGCTGCCGGTGGTTTTGGCCACCCCGGAAACTTGTAGTAGCGACGGTAAATTTTATACGCAATCCCTGGCCAATGTTTTAGCGCATGAACTGGCGCATGTTTTTGGTGCAGGCCATCGCAATGACCCTAAGGTCATGATGGCCAGAGCTGTTGGGAATAAATGTGGTGGGAAGAGTTTTGCCTTTACCGATGCAAGTATAGATTTTTTGAAAAAACATAGTCAGACTGACTTTGCAAAGTTCACTGCGGACCAGTTTACCGCGCAGCTTTTTGCTGATTTTAATGAGGCTAAATTTCAAAGGGATCCGGGTAAAAATTATCATCCCTTTTTTGATACATTCAATTACTTGTTTTCGACTATTGATAGCATCGCCAAAGCCGAAAGTTTAGACCGTGCTGCCGGCGTTTGGCAACAAGCCTATCTTCCCTTTGAAGCATGTTATACCGCTATATTTGCCGGTAAGTATTATTTTGAATTAGGCCAGAGTGGCAGAGGGCTCGCTGTTTTTAGCCTTTATAAACAGACATGTGAACAATTTGATTATTTTATGGCCTATTATCATTTTCGTTATGCGGAAAGTTATTATGTTTCCAAATCGTACGATGATGCAGCTACTCATATCAACAGCGCCATGTTTTTTTTGAAAAAGCATTACCCCAACCTGCAGAATGGAACAGGTCTTGGTATGCAGGAACTGCAAACTTTTATGCAATTGCAGAAAGACATCCTATCCGCCCGGGACAAGGACTAGCAAAGAGGGAAGCTTGAAATATATTTTGACACAAAGCATTATATCTGATATGTACATGGGGAATACCATTATGATAAAGGGGAAATTTTTATGCGCCATTTGACCATTTTATTGTTTGTCTGCTCGCTTGGGCTCGCGCCTTTCGCATCTGCACAAGAGATCGACCATACCCAAGAACTGGCAGGATCCCGGATTACCTTTGAAAAAGGTACCGCGACACTCACGCCTGCATCGCAACAAGTCCTAGAAGATGTGATCAACCATCTTAAAAACCATCCAGAAATCACCTGGGTACGCGTCAAAGGGCATACCGACACCACTGGTAGCAGTGAAATCAACCAAAAGCTCTCTGAAAAAAGAGCTTTTGCCGTGTGGCAATACATGACCCACCGTGGGATCCAAAGCGATCGCTTACGTCTTGAAGCACACGGACCAAGCACACCGGTAGCAGACAATACTAGCCAAGAAGGTCGCGCCAAAAACCGCCGCGTCGAATTTGAACTGGTGGTTGCAGCCGAACCAGAAAAAGAAGTTGTTGAAGTTGAAAAAATCGTCGAGGTCGAAAAAGTTATCTATGAGAAAGATGCTCCTGTCAAACCATCCTGGCAAACCGTCGCGCAAACCAGTTCTCTATACCTAGGAGGAGGTCTGCTCTATCACAATATCAAAGGCGTTTTTCAATCAGGCGGTGCTTCGACCAGTTTGGTTTCTGATCTATCCTATTATGGAGAACTCGGATGGTCTGGCGAGCTGATTGAAAACAAATGGAAGTTGTGGACCAAAGCCAATGCGCAGGTTCTTGATTACAACGCCGATCAAATTGCTGTACTTACCGAAAGCAAAACGTTGGTTGTACCTCAAATTCTTTTGGGCACAAGCTATGCCTTCCACCCACGCTTTGCAATGGGCATCTACGCTGGCCCCAGTTGGGTTTTCTTTTTACGTGATGCGGGCGTCGATGCGATCGCACTTGATACCAGTATCGCCATGAAAAGTCAGATCGATGCCAACCTCCACATCATCCAGAAGAAAAATATCGATGCCGGTATTTTAGGTCTGTTTGAATTTGTTGCACTTGGCGCCGATATCGATCATGGCTTTCGAGCCGGTGGTGGGGCTTATATGGGGGTCAATCGCCTGCGCTTTAGCATTGAATATGCTTGGTCCAACCAAGATTCACAAGCGCTGGATTTTAACGACCAGTACATTCACGGGGCAATGCGCATTAAGTTTTAATGAATAAAGGACAGAGGAAAAAAGAAGGGCAAAACATGAATAACATCCGTACATATACAAACATACTTTGGGTCATCATCCTCGCACTACAGATCGGTTGTAGTTATGAAAACAACCCCTGGCAAGGGGCGTCTTATACTGGACCCAAAAAAACCGATACAAAAGATGACTTCACGCTGGTCGTTCCTGGCACGCTGTCCTACAACCTGCAAACTTTTTTAGAAAACAGCGCCACTAACAACGGCAGCTTTACCGATACAGTTTTGATGACCTTAGAAGACGACATATTTACCAAGAGCAATCAAACCTTGATTGAGGGTCTAGATTATGAAGTTTCGGGATCGCCTATTCCAGCCGGGCTATCACTTGAAATCGTTACCACTTCAGAGACCCAGGCAGTGATCGCATTGGTTGGTCAAGCTACTTCTCACCAAGCCAGTGATAGTGTCAATGGAGTACGTATTTTATTTACCAAAGACCTGTTTGACAAAGGTGTGGCGCCATCCGAGGGCAATGGTGAAATTTTTAGCATTGGCTTTGAAGCAACCTTAACCATTGTCTACAGTGGCACCACCAACTTTATTGAAAAGCCGGCTAACAATGGTCAAGTGCAAGGGGCACTCCATTTGGCACTACTGGCAGACACTTTTGCCAATCAAGGGGTATTGGTAGAAAATACCGATTATGTGATTAGCGCTGGCACCGTCCCAAGCGGCTTGCATATTACCTTGGTTACCGCTTCGATCAATACTGCTGCGCTTGCCATCACCGGACAAGCCAGTCCTAACAACGCAGCCGATAGCGTCAACGGCCTTGAAATTACATTTTTACCGGCTGCTTTTACGGGCAATGCCATTCCAACCGATGGTAGCCAAAGCAAGCAACTGGATATCACTTTGATCAACAATCCATCTTTGAGTTATTCAGGTGATTTATTTGAAGAAAATGCTGCCAATGTTGGGGGTATTGATGATTTTGTTGAAGTGAGCATCACACTCGATCCTTTTGCACCTGCCACCGGTACCATATTGTCGCAAGGAACGCATTATCAAGTGGTCAGTAACAGCATGGGGGACTCCATTCCAAACGGTTTGAACTTAAAAATAGTCGTCACCGCAATGGACAAACTCAAAATCTATTTTGATGATCAAGCCTATCTGAATCAACTGGCCAATAACGTCAGTGGACTGGGGATTACGTTTTTACCGGCGCTGTTTTCAGGTGCTGTACCCAATGATGGGACGGCTCAGTTGACCTATGACATTACCTTCACAGACAATCCGATCTTCTTATACGAAGCCGGTATTCATGATGGTAGCATTGGCGGACGTGAAGATGCCGATATATTCTGTGAAAACAACACCCCACCAAGCATTGCCAGAAACAAGATCAAAGCTTTTATCAGCATTGCTATTGAAGATGCCATTGCGGATATGCCAGCGTTGCATGGCGTACCTTTGACCAGCCCAATTTTGGGTGGATTTTCCGGCCAAGTGGTTGCCAATACCTGGCCCGACATGCTTAGTACAGGTGTACTGAGCAAACTCTCTAATTTAGGTGTGGTACAATCTGCTACATCTCCATGGCAATGGTACTCTGGATCAAATGTAGACGGCACCGTGGACTTAAATAATACTTGTGATGGTTTTACGTCAAATCAAATTACAGATACCGGTAGCGTCGGACGTATCGATTTGAATACCAATCCCAATGATTGGATTGCCGATGCTTCGCTTTCTTGTAATACCCAAGCGCGCTATTTATGCATCACCTTTGATTAATAACTCGTGCATCCGTCTCTTGGATATGGAATGTAAGTTGTAGCATTGTTTAAGTCAAGATGGGCGACAGGTAAAAGTAATATAACCTCTGTCGAGATCGACCATTCGTGCTATATAGGTGTATGGCTTTACCACAGATTTGTATTGAGTCTTTCCATCATGCCAATCTTGTTTTTCCCAAGGGATTGGAACAAGAGGCCCGGTCTTTTTATCTTGATTTGCTTGGCCTTACTGAAATCAAAAAACCTGACCTTTTACAAAAAAAGGGTGGTTTTTGGATTCAGCTTGGCGCAACCCAGATCCATTTAAGTCCTGAAAAAAACCAAGGGGTTCAAGCCAAACATACCGATGCCCATATTGCGCTACAAGTCCAAGACCTGGCCATAACCAAATCGATTTTAGAAAAACACCATTTTAGCATCAGAGATCAAGAAACCATACCCGGCATGATTCGATGTGAAACCAGAGATCCTTTTGGCAACAGAATTGAATTTATGCAGCAGGTGAATGCCTAAAATTTTTTCTATACTATTTCAATCTAAATTGCCTTGCGCGTCCAAGCGCACCAAGTAATTCTGGGTTTGGCCCTGATAAGCTGTAAAAGCGCCGCCCACCCAAAGATCGCCTGAATAATCATTGGGCATCGTGATTGTATACACGCTACTATTGAAACCCAGACCACTCTCAAAGCTTGTATCTATTGCGCCATCTGCATTGAGTTTCACAATGCGATTGACTGTTGTGCCATTGTAGGTGGTAAAAGCGCCGCCGACATACAAACTGCCATCTGCTTGCACGTTGATCGAATAGACCTCGCCATTGAAACCACTGCCAATATCAAATGCGTTATCCTTGCTCCCTGTACTGCTGACCCGAACCAATCGATTTTGTGAACTGCCTTTGTAGGTGGTAAAGCCTCCCCCTATATAGATTTGTCCATCTACGCTCCAAGCCAGGGCCTTTACATCCCCATTCAAACCGCTGCCTTTATTAAACGCGTTATCCACTGAACCATTGTTGTTAAGACGCACGATATTGGCATGCGCATTGCCGTTGTATGCATTGAAAGCGCCGCCAACATAAATATCATCGTCATCATCGATCAAAAGTGCTTGCACGGTACCACCCGAAAAACCGCTGCCTTGTAAAAAAGTCTCCACCACACCTGGCGCGGTAAACCTTGTTAACCCCGGCGTTAATACGCTGGGCGGAAACCAGGTACTCATCGCCCCTCCAACATATAATTTACCGGTTGAATCCATCGCCAGGGCATAGGCACTTGCATTAAAGCCACCATCTGGATTGTACGTGGTATCAACGACACCTAGCCCATTGAAACTGGCAAGATTGCGACTGTTTAAACCATTGATTTGGGTCCAATCACCGGCCAATACAATGTCGTCAGCATTTTCATCGATCCGAAAAATAGCGCGGACCAAGCCAGACAAACCACTGCCGACAATATTAAAGTCATCATCCAACGCGCCATTGGCTTTTAGTCGAGTGATCCTGTTTTGTATGGCGCCTGCAATGGTTGTAAAACCACCCCCAATATAAAAATCACTGACATTGGATGCAATTGGCTCAATGGCATACACCGGTCCATTGATCGCTGTTGCAATATGATCTGAAAGAGTGGTGATGGCAATGCTCCCGACTTCGGCATCGTTATACTCGATCATCACCTCCTCCACATTCGGCCCTTTGATATAAAATGGCGTACTTTGCTCATCTTTAAGTAACACTTTGTTTGGGTTGATGGTCTCACAAGCCTCATCTTCATAAATATTGGCCGAGCCGGTGGTGGTGATCAGAAAAAAAATATCTTCAGTTGCCACGATGAT
>JAGRMV010000125.1 GCA_020441045.1 Deltaproteobacteria bacterium
TGTAGATGCATACTGTAGCAAAATGAAAGAAATCATTAAAGCCAAGCCTGTACCTATAAAAAGAGCGTCTTTATGAAGTGTGAGCCAAGTGATCTGTGGAAAGGCCGATGTCAAACTAGCAAAGCTGGCGCCCATACCAAATGTGACAAGCGTAACGGGTAGCGCGCAGCACAGTAGAGTGCTCAGCGAGCCAAACAGGGAGAAAAAATGCAGAAGTCGGGTCATGGTTTTTTTGCTTCTTCTTGTTTTTCGAGATTTGGTAGTGCATCTTTTTGCAAAACGTCAGAAGGTGTTTCATTTGGGTCTGTAGGTGTTGGTACTCTTTCAATCGATTTTACTTCATAGCCACTGT
The DNA here is from genome assembly GCA_020441045.1 of Deltaproteobacteria bacterium. Taxonomy (GTDB): domain Bacteria; phylum Bdellovibrionota_G; class JALEGL01; order JALEGL01; family JAGRMV01; genus JAGRMV01. Next base: position 353 of record JAGRMV010000125.1, read on the forward strand.
TTTTAATTTTTTGCTTGATCGCGGCATCGGACAACTTCTTTTTTGTGTGAATGGTCACAATTTTATTTTCTAAATCGAGTAACACGTCTTTTTTGGGATTTTCGACATCTTTTTTAAACTGCTTTTGGATGCCAACCAAGCACAGTGGACATACCATGCCAGGTACAAAAACCTTCACGGTTTCAGCCAACGCTGTAAAAGGTATACATAGTATAAGAAAGAGTAGGATCATTTTTTTATTCATTATAGTCTCCTTTAGTAATGCACCATCAGTGTTAAAAAAATATCTCCATCTAAAGATGAGCCCATTTCCCAAAGTACATTGTTGTAAAAAAACCGAAGCATCGGGGTGATCATTAAATCGGTGTTGAGATCGTCAAAGTAATCCAGTTTCAGCACCAACCAACTTTGTAGTTCTCCCATTGCAGCTTTGTAGGGGGCAACACCAAACCGATAAGAATAGCGAAATTTCATATCATCATCGTAAAAATAAGCATCTACACTTCCTGCCGTATAAAGTGTCCTAGATTCCCAGTCTGCCATCAGCATCGTTTGATAAGTCAACCCATTGGATGTGGCATCATCAAAATAACCTGCATACACACCAGTGTAGAGATTGGCTTGCGAATTTTGGTTCAGCCACTTCTTCACCAACCAATTGATACCGAGTTGATAATCCTGATAGTCATTGACCCCTTGAAACCGATTGCTATGGGCTTCAATGGCAAGCTTGGGTGTAAACGAATGGGATAATCTTTGAATATTCATTTGTGGCATGAATGTACCCCAATATACGCTTCCGCCTTTGTAGATCACTGGATGTGCCATAATGCTCGGAGAAAGTAGCAAAAAGTGTATGAGTACATACCATTTCATTCTTATATTATATACCCCCATAGGGTATATTGCAAGTGTACAAAAGCGACTATGGTGAAGTATCCTGTGACCTATTGTTGGGGTATCTGCTTCTATAATATCGAATTTTTACATAAGATGGTGAGGTCGCTTGCAAAAATAAATGATGGTCCATAGGCAATGGGTATTGATGCTGCAAAGGTAGGATGAGATCGTTCACTTCCCCAAAGATCGAAGCTGGTGATGGATACCTACGTTCGATAGCTTCGCAAGTTCTCACTACGGTATCCATCACCAGCAGGTACAGTTACAAGTCAGTTGTGATTGTATGTTTCGAAAACTTGACTCTCTGAATTTCGATTCTGATAGTGGTAACAACAATCTATCAGAATGATCTCTAGAATTATTTTGAATGCCTCTTTACGGCATATAGGTATTGTATAGTCCAAAGGCGCCAGAGAGGAACATTTGGGCTGCTAGGGAGCCTACGACTAGGCCCATGAGGCGGCTGAATACTTTGATGCCGTTTTCGCCTAGGCGGTTTTTGATGTGAGGCATGTTGCGGATGATGATGTAATTTCCAGCCGAACAAATCAAGATGGCTATGATGATGTACATGTTGGAGTGCCAGTTGTTGTTGGTCAGACTTAAATTGATCAATGTGGTTGTCAGTCCAGGGCCGACGATAATAGGAATAGATAGTGGTACCACACTGATATCGGCCAGGCGCATGGCGGCTTCGTGTTCTGTAGTTCTGTGGTTGGTTTTTTTGCCGCGGCCTTGCACCATATCAAATCCCATAATCAACAAAATGATACCCCCAAAGACGCGAAGTCCATCTGCCTGGATACCGAAAAAAGAAAAAATATAAGTCCCACTTAGAAAGATCACCAACATTGCAATCAAAACCGTTTTGGTGCTCTTGCGTGCGATGGTTTCAACCGCGTTTTTGGTGGTTTTTTCTCCAATGAGGGTGAGCATGATCGCTCCGGCTGAAAGAGGATTCATGATGGTAAAAATAGAAATACTAAATCCCAATATTTCTTTGACCGCTTCAATAGGCATGATTGCTTTGTATCAGAAATCTCAGTAAACAGCGCATTGAAAAATATTATTTCGTCGACGGTCGAAGGCGTAGCAATGCTGGAACAAGTGTATGGATAACGTTATCAAAAGGGCGTCTCTTTTTCTGAAATATGCCAATCAATGGCTTGCACTTTCTTATTGTGTCGGTCTTGTAAATTATGATAACGGTTGGATTATACTTGTAGGTTTGTTTCTATTTTATATTTTGGAGGGGTTTTATGAAAAATTTTGTACTAGGGTTTTTGTTGTTGCTGGCAGGGTATCAGACTGTATTGGCGCAGGAAGTGTTATCCGGCGAAAAAGCTGAAAACTATATCAAAAAACACTTTGTATTCACGGGGGTTGAAGAAGTTTTTCATGAGAAAGCGGAATTTGCGACACATGAATTTCATTTAGAGTTTCGGGTGAACAACGATGGGTATGAACTTTTTTATATTTACGTGTGTTTGGAAAAGTGTAGTAATTTGCCTACGTCACTGCAGATCGCGCCAGTTCAAGATCCTGCTGATTTAGAACATGTGTTTGTGAGTTGGTCGAAAAATCGAGCGATTGAGTTTATCAATAAGTTAGATCCGAATATGTTACAAGGCATTTCCCCAGATCAACCTTCGCATATGCAACTTCACAGCCAAGATCCAGACCATAGAAGATAACAAGCGAGTTCTTCTGTTTTTTTATTGCTCTTGTGATAGGGGCTTGTTTTCTTGAGAGGTAATCTCACTATCTTTGTAGTTTGATAAGATCGTGATCTTTTGCCAAATTTTGCGGGAGAGGCCTGAAGTTAAGTATTCGATTTCGGTGACGGTGGACAAGACGACTTCGTCTTGGAAGTTTTGTGCTTGCAGTGCGGCCAGTTTGCTTATGATCGAGAGCATTTCGGAGCAGTAATCCAAATAGCGTTTGAGTTCAAAATTTGTAAAATCAAGTACGGGAGACGATTTTGTGCGGTGGTTTGCGCCTGGTAGATGTTCGATGTCTTTGGTCAATTGATGCATGTCTACGACATGCGCAAATGCGCGGAGTTCGTGGAGGGTTTGTAAAATACGCTTTCGTTTGATTCGGTTTTCGGCGGAAAATAAAAATATGACGAAAATACCAACAAAAACCAAGTCATTGACTCCGGACTCAAGGATTTGAATCAACTCCCAAAAGCCGGGGGTGTTTTCAGCGGTCGACATCCGGACGCCAATGGCGATCAAGCCTAAAATGATCAGAGCAACCAACAGGACCAAAACCGTTCGCAAGTACCAGTTGGGTTTTTTGACATCGATGATTTTGGCTTGGGTTTGGTCGGCCAATATTTGTAGTTCTTGACTGACTTTGTACAAACCAGAGTCTGCAAACCGTTCATGGATGCGCATACTTAGTCTTTCAATTGTATTTCGAATGCCAACAATGTCCAAAGATCGATAATAAGAAGACATGCAAACATTGTAATCTTTCCAGTCAAAGTAATCCAGAAAACCTTATAGTTACGTGCTTTGCTATTTTATAAAGATTTTTTTACAGGTGGCTGTAGAACACAGGGAAGATCAATGTTATGAATAAAATATGAGTCAAAAAAAAGCATTGAAGATTGAAGGGCCGATTCGACCGGCACATTTAGAGCATGGCCCCCGCATTGATATTACTCGCCTTGAAAAAGATATCATTGAATTAGGCAGTATTGGCAAAAGACCTAGCGATGGTGGTGTTTATCGTATGGCATTTAGTGATGCCGATGTGCAAGCACGTAAATGGCTGTTAGGGAAAATAGAGGGTATTGGGTTAAAAGCATCGATGGATTATGCCTTGAATGTTTTTGGTTTGGATGATCGAGCGGGAACAAGATCTTCCTATTTGATTGGTTCTCATCTCGATTCGGTACCTTGTGCAGGTGTGTTAGACGGCGCTTTAGGCGTTATGGTCGCGCTTGAATGTGTGCGAGTTATTAAAGAACAACAAATAGAGCTCAAAGAAAATCTTGAGTTGGTAGCGACAAGCGATGAAGAAGGTCGTTTTGGTGGAATGCTAGGCTCACAGGCTATTTGTGGTGAACTGAGTTTAGATTACTTAGAACATGTTGTAGATGTACAGGGAAATTCCTTGGTTGCTTGTTTGGAAAAACACGATTTGCAAATGTATGACTTGATCAAGGCGCGAAGGCATCGAGAATATATGTCTGGTTTTTTAGAGCTACATATCGAGCAAGGTCCGGTATTGGAGCGATCTAACAAAGATATTGGTATTGTTGAGGATATTTCGGGGGTATTTAAATGGCGGGTTCAGCTGATTGGGGAACCCAATCATTCAGGTACAACGCCAATGGATATGCGTAAAGACTCGTTTCAAGGTTTATGTGAATTTGCTGGTGAAATAGAACGCATATTAGAAGAAAATGGATCTGATGATGCTCGGGCAACCATTGGCAAAGTGCAGCTGTACCCAGGGAGCCCTCATGTTATTCCAGGTCAAACTGAATTTTTTTTGGTCGGGCGCGATTTTGATGACGGTAAAATGCTAGAGCTGGAAAATGCTTTTAGAAAAGCTTTGTCAGCCATTAGTCGAAGACGTGGCCTGATGTTCGAATACGAAGTGGTTTCCAGGTTGGAGCCTACGCATTGTCAGCCTGGCATTGTGACTGAAATTGAAGAGGTCGCAGAAAGTATGAACCTAAACTACATGCGTATGAAAAGCGGGGCGGGGCATGACGCGCAGATCTTTGGTAAGTATATGCCGATGGGCATGATCTTTATTCCCAGTTTGCACGGTATCAGTCACTCGCCCCAAGAGTGGTCTAGCCTTGAGCATATTGAAATGGGTGCCAATTTACTGTTGCGTACAATCTTAAAAAAGTTACAGCAATAAAAACCTTATCTTTTGACCATCAGCCAAGACATAAAACCAACTGAAATCTTTAATGAGTTCACTTTGTATTGTTTGGAAAAATGATCTAGAAAAATTAGGAAAACACACACCGAGCAATGTGATTGTAAAAATAGAAATAGATGAAACCATAAAGACAAATGGATTCATTGTGTTTGTCAATGCCGTTTTCATACGTATTCTTTCCTAAGTTAGGAACTTTTTTTATGAATAGAACCAGTTTGTAGAATTGGAGAAGCATCAATGTCTTGCGCTTGCATCAAGGAAACTACCCGTTGCAATGACAATGAAATGGTCGATTGTTCCAGTTCAGAAAGTCCCTTGAGAGATGTTGCAAGTTGTTCTTGTAAAGGCGAAGGTGCCTTCAGGATAAATTCTTTGCCTTCTTTTGTGATGTGGATGTGGGTTTGTCTACGATCTATTTGACTTCTTATACGTTCCACCAGGCCCTTTGTTTCTAGTCGATCGATGATTCCCACCATTGTGCTTGGGCTCAGTTGTACCTCATGTGAAAGTTGCGCCAATGTCATGGGTCTCTCATTGCGAATGCTTAATAAAGTGATTAATTGTGGAGCGGTGATGTCATATTCATTTCTTAGTCTACTGGAATGAATATCAATCGACCGAATGATCTTACGCAAGGATTGCAAAATTTGAAGGTCATACCGTGTCTCCATTATGTCGGGATTTTCTGGTTTATTGTATGTGGCATTGCTTTGGGTTTTTTTCATATTCCCTTTAATATCTAAAAAATCATTTGAATGCTAATTATTTGACAACAAATTATTATTGCTATAGTCAAATATACCTAATCAAAAAGTGATGCATTTTTTTTTCAAGACATTCACCTGTTTGATTTTGCTATTTTTGCCGCAGGTTGGCAAAACGGTCGAATTCAACCATCCATCCTATGCGAGTCAAACGGGATACCAACGTATTGAGTGGAGCTTAGATTCTGTTTCTGATCCAGTTCCTGTTATTGTTGAAGTTTCTAAGATTGAGTCATTTGAATCTTCACGTATTTTATATGCGGGAAAAAACCAGTCCGTATTTGTCTCAGGTCTTCGTGATGGAAATTTTTATTTTCGAATCAAACCTGCTGGTGGAGATTGGTCATCACGAACAACCTTGAAAGTACAACATCACTCTCTTTATAAAGCGTTTGTTTTATTTTTTATTGGGCTATTGGTTTTTGTTTTGACAGTTTTGGTTATC
>JAGRMV010000126.1 GCA_020441045.1 Deltaproteobacteria bacterium
CTGCATGATCAATCTCAAATTCAAAAAACACTTCCAAAGGAAGGTTTTGTATTTGCATCACCATTGCTTTGAGTGGGTCCATATGGCTCGCACATAGTATACAGCCATCCCTTTTCGAAAGATCACCTAGCAAATCTTTCGTTCGAAGCATAACCTCTTGTACCGTCTCTACTTCAGCGTGAGGAGCCATAAATAGGTTCTGCCGACGCTCTATATACACTGGATCCGCTTTGATTTCATCAAAAACCTTTCCTTGCCAACGATCAAAACGAAGTTCTGAGAGCCTCTCATCCACCTGGATCGGCATTTTTTTGATTTGACTTAAAGGCTGCACGGTTTCCATCGCACGCAGCTGTGGACTACAGAAAATATGGTCAATCTGTTGATCACAGAGCGCACGTGTTATTACAAGAGCTTGCTGCTGGCCCTTTTCATTGAGCGGCACATCTGTCCTACCCATAATACGATTTTGCGCATTCCAAGCCGTTTGTCCATGTCGGACCAAAATCAATCGAAGCATGAAAATCTACACACCAAACGACATACCACACCCACAAGTGGTTTTGGCGTTGGGATTCTTGACAGAAAAACCTGCACCACGAAAATCTTCAAAATAATCAATGACTGCATCTTGCACGTATGTTGCGCTAAATGGGTCGATCACGATCTGAATATCATCAATCTGCATCTGGTAATCTTGGTCAGTAGGTTGGTCAAAGGAGAAACCATATTCAAACCCCGAACAACCACCCCCTTGTACATAAACCCGAAACCATTCACCGGGTTGAGCTTCGGACTTTGCAAAAGTTTTGACTTTCGTTTTGGCACTATCTGTTAACGTAATATTGACCATGGTTTTATCCTTATACCCCCAGTGTATGGAATTTCAACGCTAATTTCAAGTCCCTATTATGCACGCGCATGCAAACATAACCTTTTGTTTTTATTTATTTTATTCTTAAAGTTTTAGTTTTAGATATCCATTTTTATCAAATTATGATTTAAGAGAGTCAAGAATATGGCAACCGAACAAATACGCCTGTTGATCAGGGGTCACGTTCAAGGTGTTTTTTATCGAAAATTCGCGGCAGAAGCAGCCAACACCTTGGAACTAAAAGGTTTTGTTAGAAATTTAGCAGATGGCCGAGTTGAGTTGGTTGCCCAAGGTGAAAAAGAAAAATTACTGGCGATTTTGCAGTGGTGCCATGAAGGTTCACCACAGGCAAAAGTTGAAGAGATCGATTCCACATGGACAACAAATTTACAACCCTTTCAATCCTTTCAGATCCGATAAGATCATCTCATCCGCTCGCCTGCAGACAAAAAGGAACTTCCAATGAGCACAAAATTACTTTTCAATATTACCTCTCATGAGAATCGCATCGCCATCCTAGAAAAAGGCCGTCTCTCTGAAATCTTTATCCAAAATCAAAAAGAAAAAAGTTATGTCGGTAACATCTACAAAGGTAAAGTCACGCGTGTTCTCCCTGGTATGCAAGCAGCCTTTGTTGACATTGGCCTTGAGCGAGCTGCATTTTTATATGTCACCGAGTTTTTTGATGAATACGGGGACTCATTCCACCCACGGGAAATGGCGGAAGAAAAAAAACGACGCAAACGTGGCAAAGTTCAAATCCAAGATCTATTGAAAGAAGGACAAGAAGTCATTGTCCAGGTTGCCAAAGACCCTATTGGTACAAAAGGTGCCAGATTAACCTCTTTTGTATCATTACCGGGTCGGCACCTTGTATATATGCCTACAGTTGCGCACACAGGCGTATCACGCAAAATTGATGACGAGGATGAACGCAAACGTTTACGTGAAATCGTGCAAAGCACCCAAAAAATGGAAGGTGGGTTCATCATTCGCACAGCTTCAGCCAAACAACCTGCCAACAACATTGTGCGCGATGTAGAACATTTAGAGTTTCAATGGAAAAAAGTTATGGATAGCATGGAAGCTATACAAGCACCTGCAATCATCCATCATGATTTAGAACTGATTTTACGTGCCGTACGAGATTTTTACACGGACGATATCGACGAACTCATTGTTGACGATAAAGAGTCCTACCGAAAAATCAAACAGTTTATTACCCAAGGGCTTCCGAAGAAACGACGCAATGTTGTCCTGCATGAAGGGCCTGAAACGCTATTTAATACATATGACGTTGATAAACAAATCGATCGCGCACTCGGACGCCGGGTTTGGCTTAAGTCAGGTGGGTACTTGATCTTTGATCATGCCGAAGCTTTGACCGCAGTAGACGTCAATACCGGGCGCTATGTTGGTAAAAAAAGCAAGAGTTTAGAAGACACGATCGTAAAAACCAATCTCGAAGCAGTATCTGAGATTTGCGCTCAACTTCGACTGCGAAATATTGGTGGTTTGATCATTCTTGACTTTATTGACATGGACCTCAGATCCAATCGTAATAAAATCTTCAATGCGCTCGAAAAAGAACTCGAAAAAGATAAAAACAAAACCAATATCTTAAAAATGTCTGATTTGGGTCTCATTGAAATGACCCGCAAAAGAACTCGCGAAAACCTCACCCAACAACTCTGCCAGGAGTGTGAGTACTGTGATGGCAAAGGCTTTCACAAATCAGCAAGAACCATGGCATATACTATTTTGCGCAATGTTTTTTATGAACTTAATCTGGATGCATCATCTCATCACAACCTTGAAATTGTGGCGCATCACCATGTTGCATCTATTCTCAAAAATGAAGAATACCAAACCTTTATCGACTTTGAGAAAACAACGGGTCGACGCATTGTCATACGTGAGCAAGGCAATTTTCATCCAGAGAACTATCAAATCAATCTGACTGGCAGTGGAGAGGCAAAAGCCGTCATACAGTCGCTTCCTCATGATGATGAAGAGGAATAGCCCAGTCGCTAGGTCGCGACAAAACCAATAGGCTATTGATTACAAGTCAAATGAGACATCCCTTCACAACAAGCAAAGGATGTTAAACCTCCACAGGCCGGGACGTTGCCAACCGACGTGCCAAAACAAATCTTGACTTCTTGTGACGATAACCCCAAAAAAATCGGGCAATCACTTGTGCCAACATGTGTTTGGGTTCCATTGCTGTCAAAAGCCACCATTCTCAGTCGATAAAACACACCTTGACTCAGCAATGCTGGATCAATGGAAAAAGAGTTTTGCGCAGGATCACGTCCGGTCGTCGTTAATTCTGGAATGGAGGTCACCTCCCCCAGTGTATCATTGATTCCAGTAGGATTGGTACTCAATGCATCTAACAAAAAATAAACCCCGCGTGACTGACCTGCCTGAAATGCAGCCGAAATATCAAGAATAGGATTACTGGTTTGATTGGCCGCAATCACGACATCGACTTCAAAAGCAGCTTCCTGAGCACACCCCATAAAACATAATGCCAACCCTATGATGATACAAAAATGCTTCATGCGCATGTTCCTGCTGCAATGGTAACTGTTACCGATGATGAACCTTCATTGTTATCAAACTCTTGTTGGCCACAGTATAAAACTGTCCCTGCGGCGTCTCTAAACTCAGCTCTTAAGCTATAGCGAAATCCTGTGGGAACATTTCCCAATGTCACTTCCCCTGACGAAGATACGTCAAAGCCACATCCAGTCGCTTTAGCTCCGGTGCAAGTAATGGCACTGCCACAAGCATCTGGAAACAGAAAAACATCTGGGATACTATCGTTGTTTTCGTCCAAGCCTACACCGCCCACAGGCACGTTGCGAACACAATAGACGACATCGGCTGTCGCAATATCTGCAAAACCATTGCTACCAGCATACAGTACCTGCAAGGTCTGTCCACTGGTTCCACACTGCATGCAAAACCCGCAAGCAAAAAGCAATATGATTATTCTTTTTATGGACATACCGCTGGCAGCCCCGTACATACATTTGTCGTATTAACTGTAATTGTCGCACTTTCCCCATCAGCATTGACAACATCGACTGTTCCTGCCCCAATATAACCACTTGTACTGTCAAGCGCGCATAAAGTAACACTAATAGTAGAATCTTTGGCAAAGTCATCAAATGCAACGTTCGGGTCAAAACTTGCTTGATCTGCTGCAAAACCACATATAGTAGGCTCGATACAGGCATTACCGGCATTACTGCTTAAACAAGCAGAAGGATACAAAACACTGGTCGCACCACCATCTCCAACACTGCTAACAATAAAAATAAAATGCCCAATGTTAGCTTGTTCTGATGCAGATAATGCGCTGATATCTAACGTAATATCAATTGAACCTGAAGTATCTCCCCCACATGAAAGCAGCACCATAACTGATATCATCGATAGAAAATGTAATAATTTCATAGATTTCATTGTACCTCACCTTGATTTTCATTTACAACATTTTAATGCCTCTACAACCCGGTAAATTATATATTGTCGCCACCCCTATTGGAAATCTACAGGATATAAGTTTACGTCTACAAACAACATTGCAAGAAGTCAATATCATCGCGGCTGAAGACACCCGCCGCACCCGACAACTATGCAATCATTTAAATATTGAAAAACCTAATCTTATCCGTTGTGATGAAACCAAAGAGGAGCACACTGCCCCCGCACTGATCAAAAACCTGGAACTCGGACAGTCTATCGCACTTGTTTCCGATGCAGGCACACCTTGCATCGCTGACCCTGGTTGGAAAGTCGTTGAACTTGCCAGAAAACACAACATACCTGTTTTCCCCATTTGCGGCCCATCCGCAATTACCAGCGCTTTAAGTATTGCAGGTTTCCCAGCAACTCCTTTTACCTTTTATGGTTTTCTCGACAAAAAAAAATCGCGCAGTCAAAATACATTGCAGACCATGTTTACAAGCCCGCACACATCTATATTTTTTGAGTTCCCTTATCGCATTGAAAAAACCATCACGCAAATGCAAGATATTGAACCTTCCCGAGTGATTTGCATGATTCGAGAAATATCAAAAAAATATGAACAATCTCATTATGGAACGGTCGAACAAATTGGGCAACAACTGACAACCACAAAAGGGGAATGGAGCATTGTTATTTCTCCCAACCATGATAGATTCAGAGCATGAACCAGTTTTTTGCAAAGTGGATCGCTTGTACTTTTCTATGCGTTACTTTTCTATACAATTTCGTCTATATCATCACCAATTTTAACAATCGCAAAATCAGTAAAAAATGGATCTGGTTCCGCGCGATATTTTGTTTCTTCCTATTGCTAGGCACATTGGGATTTATTTACATCTTTTTTATTAGCATTTGATATGAAGCCCTGTAGGCACTTTAACTTCCTCTATTCGAAGAACTTCATGAGTGCTACATGCGGAGAACTCGCCCGTGGTTAAACTTTCTCAGATGACAACGCTCCAAAAGGCATTTTGCACGCTTTTGGTATATGCGATTGTATTTTCACCGTGGCTCTATCACAAACTGGAACTGCATGGGCTATGGATCGTTCTAGTAAGCCCGCAAACACTTTTTGTCTTCGCAAGTTTATGGATTTATACAACTTCACCAAATGCAATTTTTGATTTTGGTTGGAAAAAACCTCATAGAAAATTTTATATACAAGCTATTTTGTCAGGAGCATGCATTTTTCTCAGCATGTACATCTTGCACCTTCTGCTTGCAAATAGCAGTCACGGATCTGCACTATCAAGTTTAACACCAAGCAATATACAACTATTTATGCTTATTATATACGCCCCCATTGCTGAAGAAATGTTTTTCCGAGGTATTTTATTTCAATCGCTAGAAAAAGAATATGCTCTTTCTATTGCTGTCATCCTATCCAGTCTCCTTTTTATGGCGACTCATAATGGTCTTTTTGTTGGCACATTTTTTCTAGGACTCATGACATGTTATTGGACCTACCAGAGCCGCTCGATTTATCCTGGCATCATTTTTCATGCCATCAGCAATACTTTTGTCCTTTTTGCTCATCATATTGCGCCCAATATTGGGAAAATATCTCATATTGTGTTTTTTTAGCCGATTCTGACAACTTTTTTTGCTATTGCGCTAAAATTAAGCGCTTTAGAAATATTGTTTCCGGTTTTTTTTGATACAATAGAGATGTCATGAGGGGAAAATCAGCATTCACACTGATTGAGCTGATGGTGGTTGTATCTATCATCGGCATTGTAACTGCGCTTGCCATTCCCAATATGAATAAGTACAAGACAAAAGCAAAAATGGCCGAAGCCAGTATCATCCTGCCATCGATTGTAAAATACCAAAAGGCTTTTTATATAGAAAATGGCTACTTCAAACCTCTTGAACCCACTGCCCGTATTAGCAACA
>JAGRMV010000127.1 GCA_020441045.1 Deltaproteobacteria bacterium
AAAGATTTCTTACAACAATACCCAAAAGCCACCTGGGCCTCCTATGAATCTATTCACCAAGACAACATCCAACAAGGTTTGGGTCTTATTGGGCATGATGATGTCCTACCCTACTACCGCTTTGAACAGGCAGATGTTATCTTGTCTATTGGCCATGATTTTCTTGGCAGCGACCTAGATGCCGTTCGCCATACCCGTGGATTTGCCAAAAAGCGTCGTGTACGTTCTACCAAAGACCACATGAACCGTTTGTACACGGTCGAAAGTGCTTTCACGATCACCGGCTCCAATGCTGACCACAGAATCAAACTCAACCCTTCTGAAATCGAAGGATTCGTTCTAGCTATTTATCAAGCGTTGTCGAAACATATTTCTCTACCTGCCATTACAGGTGAAAAACATGACTATGATCATCAAAACTGGATTGAAGCACTGGCCAAAGATCTTGCTCATCACCAAGGAGCATCTTTGGTTTCGGCAGGTCTTGCTCAAACGCCAGCAACCCATGCGATGGTGCATTTGATCAACCAAGCTTTGGGGAACACTGACAACACTGTTGCATACACAAAAACTGCCGCGACAAATACCATTCAAACGCTACTGGATAAAATAAACGGCAAACAAATTGATACAGTGATTGTTTTGGGCTGTAACCCTGCCTATGACCTTAATGCCGGAAAAGCACTTGCACAGGTCAGCAATGTAATTGTCTCATCTATTGAAGAAAATGAAACAACAGCGCAAGCCCATTGGGTACTACCACAATCCCACTATTTAGAAGCATGGTCGGATGCGCAATCACAAACGGGTCTGCGCAATATTGCCCAGCCGATGATTCAGCCCTTATTTGATACAAAATCTGACATTGAGATCATCCACATGCTCACCAAGCTTGCACCCAAGTCAAGTTACGAGCTCGTCCAAGAAACTTGGCATGGACAAGATTGGCAAAAAACTTTACACGATGGGGTAACAGGCAGCGAAGCATTTGCTTCTGTCCGTTTTGCACCACGTACTTCCATTGAAGTTAGCAAAGCCCATCATGAAGGGATCGAGATTGAATTTTCACCTTCGACATCAACTTATGATGGACGTTTTGCCAACAATGGCTGGCTCCAAGAAATGCCCCATCCGATCACAAAAATCAGCTGGGATAATCCGGCTTGGATTAGCCCTGCATTTGCCAAAAAACAAGGTTTAAAAAACGGTCAACTGATCAAAATCAACAAAGGTGATCGATCTCTTGAAATTCCAGTCTGGATTGTCCCCGGACAACCCAATAATACCATCACATTGGAGTTGGGATATGGACGTTCTGTTTGCGGAAGTATCGGCAAAAATGCAGGTTACAACACCTATGCGCTTCGTTCTATGCAGCATTCCTATGCTGAAGCTGGCTTTGCAATTTCAGCATTAACGTCTTTTGCAAAACTGGCTAATACCCAAGACCATGGTAGCATGGAAGACCGCCCATTGATCCGTGAAGCCTCACTTGCGGAATTTCAAAAAAACCCTGAATTTGCCAAGGAAGCGGTCGAGCATCCACCATTAAATTCACTTTGGAAAGAACATTCTTACGATGAAGGTTATCAATGGGGTATGTCGATTGACCTGAACACCTGTACAGGGTGTAATGCATGCTTGATCGCATGCCAAAGCGAAAACAATATTCCTATCGTAGGCAAAGAGCAAGTTCACCGAGGACGTGAAATGCACTGGATTCGTATGGACCGATATTTTAATGGATCTGAAGAAGATCCAATGATCGTTTTCCAACCTGTTGCATGTGCACAATGTGAAAACGCACCTTGTGAACAAGTATGTCCGGTCAATGCGACTGTACATGACAACGAAGGTCTGAACACGATGGTGTATAACCGCTGTATTGGTACAAGATATTGTTCAAACAACTGTCCCTACAAAGTCCGTCGTTTTAACTTCTTTAACTATATCAAGGAATCACCTATTCCGACTGCAACCAGCAAACTCGTACAAATGTTCAACAATCCGGATGTCACCATTCGCTTCCGGGGGGTCATGGAAAAATGCACATACTGCACACAGCGCATTGAAGAAGCACGAAGTACCGCCAAATTGCAGAATCGTGAAATCAAAGATGGAGAAATCAGAACAGCATGCCAAACTGCATGTCCTTCTGAAGCCATTGTTTTTGGTAATGTCAACGATCCCAACAGTGAAGTTTCACAATTAAAGAAATTGCACCAGGACTATACAATGTTGGCGGAACTCAACATCAAAACACGCACAACTTATTTGGCGAAGTTTAGAAATCCAAATCCAGAAATTGCACCACAGGCTGCAGCAACCAACCACCACGGGAGTCATTAGTCATGAGTCAGATTTCTATCAATAAATCGACAGAAACACCGTTGATTGAAAACAATCCTTCGTTTCACGCGATCACAGAAAAAATCAGTCATATCACCGAAACCTGGAAAGTGCCGCATCCCCAAATGTGGCTACTTGGCTTTGGCGCTGCTTTATCGATGCTGGCCTTAATGGTTGGATCAATTGGATATCTTTTCTGGAAAGGAATTGGGATCTGGGGTGTTCAAATTCCTAATGCCTGGGGTTGGGCAATTATTAACTTCGTTTTTTGGGTTGGTATTGGTCATGCTGGTACTTTGATTTCGGCCATTCTTTTCTTGTTTCGTCAGAAGTGGCGAACCTCCATCAACCGTGCCGCTGAAGCGATGACTATTTTTGCTGTTATGGCAGCTTTGGTTTTCCCTTCGATTCACGTTGGACGGGTATGGGCCATTTATTGGACGCTACCTTTTCCAAACCAAATGCAAATGTGGCCTAACTTCCGCAGTCCACTACTTTGGGACGTATTTGCGGTCAGTACGTACTTCACCGTTTCACTTCTGTTTTGGTATGTGGGATTAATTCCTGATATTGCATCGCTACGCGATCGTGCCAAAACCCGCGTGCGCAAAATTGTAACCGGTATTCTTTCCTTAGGGTGGAGAGGCTCCAACCGCCAATGGCAACATTATGAAAAAGCCTACCTCATCCTAGCTGGGGTCGCAACGCCACTTGTTCTTTCAGTGCATTCGGTGGTTTCTTTTGACTTTGCGGTTTCGCAATTGCCAGGTTGGCACACCACGATTCTTCCACCTTACTTTGTGGCAGGAGCCATTTTTTCTGGGTTTGCCATGGTATTAACGCTGATGATTTTGGTACGTAAAGCCTACAAAATTGAGCACATCATCACCATGGGCCACTTGGATAAAATCTGTAAAGTTCTTTTGGCCACTGGCCTGATGGTTGGATATGCCTATACCATCGAGTATTTTACGGCTTGGTATTCGGGCAACCCATATGAATCATTTATCTTTAAAGCACGCGCAGGTGGTCAGTACGCCTGGGGTTACTGGATCATGTTCTGCTGTAACGTATTTGTTCCACAAGTCTTTTGGTTTAAAAAAATGCGTTCTAACTTGGTTGTCATGTTCATCGTTTCCATTCTTGTCAACATTGGTATGTGGTTTGAACGTTTTGTTATTGTTGTGACCTCTTTGGCACAAGACTACTTACCATCAAGCTGGGACTACTTTTCACCAACATTTTGGGACGTCTCCACATTTGTTGGAACATTTGGTTTGTTCTTCACCATGTTCATGCTGTTTTTAAAATTTGTCCCAATGGTTGCTGTTTCTGAGGTGAAAGCTGTTTTACCTCAAGCAGATCCACATCATCATGAAGGAGAACACCAATCATGAACCAAGAAAACATCAAAATGGTTGATCACACTGTAATGGCCTATTTTAAAGGTCCCGCTGAACTAATTCATGCCGCTAAACAAGCCAGAGAAGCTGGGTATCGAAAGTACGATACGTACTCTCCATTTCCCATTCATGGCATGGACCATGCGATGGGGCTTAAGCCTTCAGTGGTTGGTCTGGTTTCAGCCATCGGTTCGTTTTGCTTTTTCTTGATTGCACTTTCATTGCAATGGTGGACATCAGCTGTTGCTTATCCGTTGGTTTTATCTGGAAAGCAGTTTTTCAGCTACCAGGCTTTTGTTCCCATCATGTTTGAGCTTTCTATCTTAGGTGCAGCCCTATCGGCAATCTTTGGCATGTTCCATTTTAACAAGCTTGGGTTTTTGTACCATCCCTTGTTCAACTCTGAGAAATTCAAAGCTATCAGTGACGACGGGTTTGCGCTTGGCATTGAAGTGGCTGATCCACTTTTTGATGCGACCAAAACCAAAGATTTTTTAAACAGTCTTAATCCTATAGATATTGAAACGATCGGGGAAGAAGCATGAAACATATTGTATTAGCAATGGTAATGGCCACCGCTTTAAGCGGGTGTTTTCGTGAGATGCCATCAGAAAACTCGCCCATTCATTTGAACCAAAATATGGATGATCAAGAAAAATTTGAACCCTATGAAGCCAACAGTTTTTTTCATGATGGTTCTGCCATGAGACAACCTGTGGAGGGAACCATTGCTCGAGGTGATTTGATCACAGACGTTGTTTTTGAAACTGGCAAAACAAGCAATGGCCAATTGGTTGGTAAAAATCCTGTTCGGGTTACTTCAGAAATCATGGCGCGCGGACAAGAACGCTATAATATTTATTGTCGCCCCTGCCATGGTGCTGTTGGAGATGGGCAAGGCATTGTCTATCAACGTGGTAAGACCCAAGGTTTTGTACAACCCACTAGTTTTCATTCTGACATGCAAAGAAACAATCCGGACGGCCATTTCTTTGATGTGATGACCAACGGTATTCGCAATATGTCAGCCTATCGTTACCAAGTTACAACCGATGATCGCTGGGCGATTGTGCACTATATTCGTGCACTTCAACGTAGTCAAAATGCTACCATGCAGGACGTACCAGCCTCTATTAGAAATAAGGTGAACTAGTATGAAACTTGATCAAAAAAGCATATATCTTCAAAAAACACCGCACCTGTTAAAGCATGGGCTTACACTAGGTATCATTGGTCTCGTACTAAGTATCGTTGGGGCTGTTATTGAGCGCGACCAGTTCTACTTCTCTTTTTTGGTAGCAGGTTTGTTTTGGATGAGCATCCTTTTAGGCGCACTGTTTTACACCATGGTCCATCATTTGGTTGGTGCTAGATGGAGCATTGTTGTGCGACGTGTTTCTGAAACCATGGCCAACGCTATTCCTTATGTTGGCATTGCATTTCTGATTATTTTGTTTTTAGGTCTAGAAAGCCTCTATCACTGGACCCATAATAACCCTGTAGATCATTTGCTTGCGCATAAAAGACCTTACCTGAATGTACCATTTTTTATGGTTCGTGCGGTCCTATTTATTGGCATTTGGTCCTTCCTCGGACATTATTTATACAAACACTCCATCGCCGGTGATCAAAAATATGAAGTCAGCGATAACAGCAAATTGTACAAAATCAGTGCGCCTGGATTAATTGTTTTTGCCATGGCGATCACATTTGCTGCTTTTGACTGGATCATGACCTTGGATCATCATTGGTACTCAACCATTTTTGGTGTGTACTTCTTTGCTGGGTGTGCGATGAGTTTCTTTGCATTTATGATTTTGGTGTTTCGGTCATTGCAAAATAGCGGGCACTTAAAAAACATTGTCACAGTCGAGCATTTTCATGATCTTGGTAAACTCATGTTTGCCTTTACTTGTTTTTGGACTTTTACTGCATTTTCACAATACATGCTTATTTGGTATGGTAATATCCCTGAGGAAACTGTCTGGTATAGTCATCGCTGGGTGGGAACATGGAAGAACTGGTCCTTATTTTTGGCCATCGGACATTTCCCTATTCCGTTTGTTCTACTGATGTCACGTTTGGCGAAACGAAACATTAAATTTTTGGTGATTATGGCGATATGGTTATTGGGCATGCAATGGGTTGATTTGTACTGGTTGGTCATGCCAAATTTCCATCATCATGGAATTCACATCTCATGGATTGATTTTGCTGCTTGGATCATGGTGTCAGGGTTTACCATTCACTTTATTACGCGCAAGCTTAAGAAAAATGCCCTGGTTCCAATTAAGGATCCTTTTTTGCAAAATTCAATCGAATTCATGAATCACTAAAACAGCACAGGAAAAGGAACTTGTTATGAGCGGAAACCATCCCATCGGATACGAAAAAACAGACGTCAATGTAAAGAAAACAGCCATTGCGACTCTTCTTCCAGCTGTTATCATCATCGCTTGTATTGTTGGTTTGAGGCAGTATATGACGTTGACTCAAGAATCGATGTACTATGACCAAGTACTCAATGTAGATGACCAAATGTATAAAGAAATGGTCCAA
>JAGRMV010000128.1 GCA_020441045.1 Deltaproteobacteria bacterium
GCAGGCAACGCTTGCAATTCCTGATATGTTGCACGATTTAAATTCATTTTACCACCCTGCAATAAGATTTTTGCTGCTGAATTCTCCTTATATTCCAAGTTGTTAGTTACTGGAACCATCGAGCGCGCACGCTCAAAATAGACTCGCGACAGCAAAATAATGCAAAGCATTATTAAAAATAAAAACTGATACTTTTTTTGTTTATCTAATATTTTCAAGTACTTGTGTTTCCAGAAGGGCTTGACATCCAGCAAGCTTCAGTGGTACCAAACTATAAAAAATGGCGCTGCCATTTTTTCTCCTGTGAGCCAGTGGTGTCTCAGACCGTATCCCTACTACCGATTCACTACTGGCTCTTTTCATATTTGGCACACCTTCGCATTTCTATCTTTTTGGTTTTTAAAAAACCAAAAAATTTAACACCGCCAAAAATGATTCCCCAGAAAAATCATTGTACTTTATCTTTACGCAACGTCAAAAAACCAGGGACTATTTTGCATAATCAATTCGGCTCTTTCTCCAAACCATAAAATGCATGCAAAGCACGTACAGTCTCCTCGCCTTTACTTTCTGGTACAAGCAAACAAATCCTACCATCAGCAAACCACGAGCCAATCATATCGATTCCATTTTGATTTAATACATTGTGCGCAGCAAGAAAGATTTCTTTTTGCAACATGAGCCCCACCCCAATAATCGTCACAGCTGCAACTCGATGCTGTTCGAAAATGGCATCGCTTTGCATTTCAGATTGCCAATTTTGCAGTTTTAAAAAATCACATAGGTTGGTCAAAAATACAATACTTGCAGTCTCTGACGAATTTTTCATCTGTAAGATTCTTGAGCATACACCTGGCAAGCCTTGCATAATTTGCGCATGGATTTGGGGCGAATATTGCATTGATGTATATACTTGTGCCCGGTCTAGAGCAATCCCTGATACAATCATATTTTCCATCTGCGTCTCCTTTCCAACAATAGTTCCCAAAGATTTTTCAAAACTAGATCTAACAGTAATATTTAACTGATAGCGTTTGGCCAAGACCACACACCTTGCTTGTAATACTTTCGCTCCGGCATCGGCAAAATCTATCATCTCATCATATGAAATACGATCAATCACCCGCGCGTTAGAGTCTATCTTTGGATCAGTAGTCATGACACCTGGAACATCTGTATAAATCTCACAACACTCCAACCCTAGCCCCGCGCTCAACGCCACAGCTGTCAAGTCCGACCCACCGCGTCCTAATGTTGTAATCAAGCCTTGATAAACCCCTTGAAAACCAGGAACAATAACAACGTCAACCTTTTGTAACTGCTGCACTATTGTTTGTGGGTTGATGCTTTCAATCAATGCTTGGCCAAAATGACCATTGGTGCGAATCGGTATATCCAGTGCAGTCATCACTGCACTTTTGATATCCATCGATGCTAATATTTGCTGAAAGAGTTTGGTTGACTCGTTTTCTCCTTGGGTA
Source organism: Deltaproteobacteria bacterium (assembly GCA_020441045.1). GTDB lineage: Bacteria > Bdellovibrionota_G > JALEGL01 > JALEGL01 > JAGRMV01 > JAGRMV01. The sequence goes on from JAGRMV010000128.1 coordinate 1,482, forward strand.
ATCCAGGCATCTATTTCTTGCTGCGTATCTATTTTTTTTTGCATAGCTTCGGTAAGAAGTTCATCAGTACGACTACCCATGGCAGATAAAACAATAACATATTGATATTTCTTGATGCCGTTTTGAATTCGCTGCGCAATATTTTTCATCTTACTTTCGGTGGCTACAGAAGTCCCACCATATTTATGCAATTGCAATGGCTTCATACAAAGACTTTTTGCCATGATTGTTGTCGAGAAAGTGGCCACCCAGATGCATCAATCTTGATCTTTCGTGTATCTTGATCAACGACTTCAAGCCGAATGTGCAAATAAGGTGTAAAACAAGCAGGGAATCTATCAATCCACTCTACCAAAAAAATGCCATTTTCTTCCATTGCTTCTACAATACCTAAACCTAGAAGTGTTTGTTCATCAGATATCCTATATAAATCGACATGATGAATATCAAGCTGACCTTTATATATGTGCTGGTAGACATAAGTAGGACTGGTCACTTCATCCCTAGGAATACCAAAAAAAGACGCAATCGATTTAATCAATGTGGTTTTGCCTGCACCCAAATCACCACTTAAACCTACAACATCACTTGGTATAAGCAGCTGCGCGATAGCCTCGGCGACCTTTGGCAGCTCATCGTAGTGATAAGTTATTTCCATGTAATACCTATGGATTAAGCGTCTTTCGATAGCGTTTAATGGTTTGATCAACACCATAAAACAATGCATCACTGACAATGGCATGACCTATCTGAAATGAGTGAATTGTTTCAACCGCGACCAAAGGCATAAGGTTCAACAAGTTTAATCCATGCCCTGCATGAACTTCCAGACCAAGCTCAAAAGCATGATCAGACGCTTGCATGATCTTTGCCAAAACCTCCTCGTCTGGTCCATCGGTAAATCGATTGGCATAATCCCCTGTATGAATTTCTATGGCATTGACTCCCATTTTTTTGGCTGTATTGATGGCATCAAGCTCTGGTTCGATAAAATATGAGACACTCATTCCATTTTCCAAAAGTAGGTCCGTTGCTTTTTGAAGCTCGCTGGTTTGATACTGCAGATTGAGACCACCTTCAGTCGTTAGCTCTTCACGCTTTTCAGGGACAAAGGTCACTGTTGCGGGTTTGATTTCGAGTGCAAGTTCTACCATCTCTGCAGTACATGCCATCTCAAAATTCAAAGCAACCTGCATGGATGTTTGAAGTAAACGCACGTCTGCATCTTGAATATGACGGCGATCTTCCCGTAAATGAAACGTGATATTATCAACACCTGCCAACTGACACAATCTGGCAAATTCTATAGGATCTGGATATGTTCCTTTGCGAACATTTCTCAAAGTAGCCACATGATCAATATTGATACCTAGCTTTTTCACGCTGCGGATACTCCAAGCTCTTTCTCAACGGCCTCACATAGATCAGCCATCACTTGATCCATCAAATCTTTATTGGATGATTCGACCATCACCCGAATTTTATTTTCAGTGCCAGAATATCTGGTAAGCGTTCGCCCATTACCTTTAAGCTTTTTGTTTGCATATTCAATCGCTTTTACAATTTTCGGAAGCTCATCGATGGGTTTCTTTTCTTTCACTTTTATACTTGTCAGAGCCTGCGGATAACGTTCGAATGAGTCAGAAAAAGCATCTAAGTTTTTGTTATTACCGATCAACACATTCAATAGCAAAATCGCGGACAACAAACCATCTCCAGTCGTACTTTTGCTTAAGTACACCAAATGTCCTGATGGCTCACCTCCCAATACGCAGCGCTTTTTTTTCAAGAGCTCAACCACATGTCGATCTCCCACATCTGCCCTATAGAAGGGGATATTTTGCCGTTCACATTTGCTTTCTACACCATAGTTGGTCATCAAGGTCCCGACAATACCTCGATGCAGATCAGGTTGCAATGACGCATCTTCCATCAAAATTGAAAGAAAATCATCACCATCATATACCTTACCGTTTTTATCAACGGCCATAACACGATCACCATCGCCATCAAATGCAATACCAAGATCTGCATTTTCTGTTTTAACTTTTGCAACCAAATTTTCTGGATAGAGTGCGCCTACACCTTCGTTGATATTGAGCCCGTCTGGCTGGCATCCCACTTTAACAACATCAGCACCGAGTTCTTCAAAAATCAGTGGCGCAACTTTATAGCTAGCACCATGCGCGCAGTCCAATACGATTTTGACACCGTCTAGCGTTGTATCATGCAAAAAGTGCTGTTTTACGCTAGATATATATCGCCCTGGGGCATCTTCAACACGTTTTGCGCGGCCCACTTCTTTTGCTGAAGGTAAATATTTTTCAAAATCAAATCCATGATAGACCATTTCTTGAATTTGCTTTTCATACGAACTATCTAGTTTAAAACCTTTACTGGTGAAGATTTTAATACCGTTATCAAAAAAAGGATTATGTGAAGCTGTAATCATGATACCAGCTTCTGCTCGCATATTATCGGCAACAAAAGCAACAGCAGGCGTTGGCACCGGACCTATCAATAAGACATCAATTCCCATCGAACAGAGTCCAGCTTGTAAAGCAGTCTCAAAGGTATAACCCGAAAGCCTGGTGTCTTTACCAATGACAACCTTTGGTCTTCCTTTAAACAATCGATTGGTTTGAATAACACACCCTAAAGCTTGTCCTACCTGTAAAATGGTCTGTGCTGTCATCGGTTCTTCGTTGACCAAACCACGAATACCATCTGTTCCAAAAAGTTTTTTCTTAGCCACATCATTCTCTTTTCTGCTTATTTAAATCGAAGCCTTACCTTATCTGGGTTGAGCGTAAACGTAATATCTTTAACTTCCTCAATGACGACAGGTACTTCTTGATTTCTTCTTTCTTTCATCGCTCTTTTCAAGACCTGCATATCAAGGGTTGGCACAGGAGGTGTTTTAACAAGCTTTAGCACCTTTGACAATGGCCCTGCAACAGTCACCTCAATTGTTTCTGGTTCTAAAACAATGTGGCTGAGATCGCCATCAAAAGCAATCGGAACTGATGGGATACTTTCTGAAATTTCTTTTTCAACCAATTGAAATGCCATTGAAACTTTATCATTCTCAAGTTCACCTCGAAAAGAAGCAGTATCAATAAAGTAGTCACCCTCAAAATCTTTCATTCTGCCACTTAAATTGATCGGCTCTGTATAAAAAAACTTGATCTTATCAAGTTCATCCTCAAAACTTTCGAACATGACGGTTTTTGGCGTAACTGACACCTCTGCTATTTCTATTCCTGGAGGTAGCTCTCCGACATATCGAGGTCTTATCGATATCTTACGCTGGACACGTGGTTTAAGTTGCACACGAATAGCCTGCGGAAAAATCTGCGTCACATACACACCAAAAGGCAATCTAAAGTCTTCTTCGTACAACCAAAAGGAATTCTGTCCACTTTTACTATTTTTTAAATCAATAACATGGTTAGGAAAGTAATCTTCTTCTACTTTTGCAAGTTTTGACTGTGGACCGCGAAGGCGCAATCGGATCGTCTCTTGCAGTGGCCCAGAAAAGATAAGCTCGGCAGGTGCATTCGCATAGGAAACAGGGACATCGACTGTTTTTTCATTTTGCCGCTCTGATCTAACAAACCACCAAAGCGCGACAGACAAAGACAGTGCGATAAGCTTCATCAACGGATGTTCTGTTAAAACTTTGCGCATCAGACCTCAACCTCTCCGACTGTGTCCTCTTCCTTATTTTTTTGTATAGGTGCCAACCAAGATGATACCTTGGACTGAAATTGTTGATGAATAATTTTGCGTAATGCAATGGCATCGATGCCCCGAATAACTTTCCCGCCTTGTGATACAGAAATCCAACCTTTTTCTTCCGATACAACAATCACCAGCGCATCTGTTTCTTCAGTTAAACCAATGGCAGCGCGATGACGCGTACCCAGATCCTGCTCCAACTCTGGGTTCATACTCAATGGCAAAAAACAACTGGCCGCTGCAAGCTTGCCTTTTTGAATGAGCACTGCCCCATCATGCAATGGCGAGGAAGGCAAAAACAAAGAAATCAAAAGCTCTTTACTGACTTGCGCGTCAAGGACAACGCCTTCCTCAACATAATCTTGGACATTGGCTTCTTTTTCGATGACAATCAATGCACCAATTTTTTTATTGGCAAGTGAAACCGATGCCTTGATCAATTCGTCAATAACGATTGTATCCTGAACAGCGCCAAGAAAAGAAAACACCGGTGTACGCCCTATGCGGGTCAATGCACGTCGAATTTCATTTTGAAACAACACGACAATAATCAAAAGAAAACTTCCCAGCAAATGATACAAAACCCAGTTCAGTGTGGCTAACTCAAAGACATTGGAAAAAACATAGATTACAACGCCAAAACTTAAACCGATCAACATGTATACAGCCCGAGTACCACGAATCAATTTCAAAATATGATAAATAATAAAAGCAACGACAAAAATATCAATGAGGTCACGCAGCGCCTGCAATCCATTTGTTTTATAAAACCATTGCAACATACGCTCCCAAGAGTAACAAAGGCCCTTGTTTTTTCAATCTTATTCGTTGTTTCTAACAGCAAGTGCTTTAAAGTCAGTCTAATCTCGCTTACAAACCCTAGATTCGATAAACTCAATTGCACCATCCATGGCCAAGTCCTCATTGCCAATAAAGTGCTCCGGGGTTGGAGCAATTCGAATATCGGGTTGAATTGGTCTTTCCTCATACAGATAACCCGTTGAACGAAATGAAGCCATAAAAG
>JAGRMV010000012.1 GCA_020441045.1 Deltaproteobacteria bacterium
CACCTGCAGATTTTGCATGATTCACTGCTTCTTTGGTCTGCGGCATCACACCATCGTCAGCAGCCACAACCAAAATAACAATATCGGTGACTTGCGCTCCACGCGCGCGCATCGCTGTAAACGATTCGTGACCAGGGGTATCAATAAACGTAATCTTGTCACCTTTTTCCGTGTGCACCGTATACGCACCAATGGCTTGGGTAATCCCTCCGGCTTCACCAGCTGCGACATCAGACTTACGGATGGTATCTAAAAGCGAAGTTTTTCCATGATCAACGTGCCCCATGACCGTAACCACAGGTGGTCGCGTAATTTCATCTTCGGGGTTTGATGTCTCTTCTTTTTCAACTTGAATGAGCAAATCCTCTGGGACAACCGTAATGTTTTCAACCTCGAAAGAAAATTCAGATGCAACCAGTGTTGCTGTATCAGCATCCAAGGTTTGATTGATGGTCGCCATCATGCCCATACCCATCAATTTTTTAATCACTTCGGTCGCCTTGACACTCATGCTTTTGGCCAGCTCTTGTACACTGATGCTCTCACTCATTTTTAAAACACGCTTGGCGGCCTTCGGTACAGTAATTTCCGTTTTCTTGGCTTTACTTCCAGGTGCGGCTTTTCGTTTGCGGCCACTTTTACCGCGATTCATATTGCGAACATCAATGATTTCTTTTTTGGTGAGCGCTGGAGCTACTGGACCCGCCGGTACTTCTTCAACAGCGGCAGACTTGATCATAGTTGGTTGCGTCACTTCTTTTTTTGCAACGACTTTGAGTTTACGATAACCATCATCAAAACCATTTTGGGGGTTAGGTGCGGCTTTGGTCGCATCCTTTTTGGTTTCAGGTGCGGCGGCTTTGACAGGTTTTACTTTGGTTAAAACCCTAGATTTTGTTAAGCCCTTGCTTTCAACGCTTTTCTTTGCTGGGGTTTCTACAACCACATCACTACTAGCTGCAGATATTGCTTCTGGCGATGTTTCGGCAGCGTTTTCTTCCGATGTGGTGGCTACAATAGTAGACTGCTTTTCTTCTTGCGTTTCAGTTGTAGCTGCTTTGGTCGTCACATCTTCATCTGTTTTCGCTTTCGCACGACGTCGGATGACTTTTTTGGTCACCCGTTGTTCTGTAACGACTTTATCTTTTGTATCCATGAATCTACTTCTCTCCTACTCCGCAGTTACCTCTGCCGCTTTATGTTCAGCATTTTCTGAAGAAGCCTCAGGTGTCACTGTCGCATCTTCCATTTCAATGTTTTGTGACTTGGCATATTCAATAAATTCTTTTGCTGAAGCTTGCAACTCGGCAATCTTCTCTTCATCCAAACCAGTGATACGAGCAATATCTTCGGCTGAATGTTCCACCAAACTTTCAGGTGAAACAATGCCTTGGTTGTATAGAAGGTCCGCCAAGTTCTCACCTAGCCCTTCAATGCTGGTCAAATTATGCTTACCGGTTTCAGCGGCTGCTTTCATTTTGGTCTCAGAATGAATATCGATTTTCCATCCTGTAAGTTTGGCTGCCAAACGTACGTTTTGACCTTTTTTACCGATGGCCAATGAAAGTTGATCATCCGCAACGATCAGTTCCATGCTATGATTTTTCTCGTCCAAAATCACCCGCGAAACTTCAGCCGGAGCAATGGCATTGCAAACAAAACGTGCTGGATCGGCATCAAATGGAACAATATCGATTTTTTCACCACGGAGTTCTTGTACAACAGCTTGCACACGCGATCCCTTCATACCGACACAAGCACCTACTGGATCGACAGAAGAGTCTTTGGTGGAAACGGAGATTTTTGATCGTCCACCGGGCTCACGTGCAGCTGATTCAATCGCCACTACGCCTTCATAAATTTCTGGCACTTCGTTTTCAAACAATTTGGTCAACAAACCCTCATGCGCACGTGAAATCACAATTTGCGCGCCACGAGGAGTACGATTGATTTCTTTGACATAACATTGGATACGATCACCTGGTCGAAAATGCTCACGTGGCACTTGTTCTGAATATGGCAAAAAAGCTTCTGTACGGCCCAAATCGACAATCAAATTGCGTCTTTCCATTCGGCGCACAATGCCTGCAATCAATTGACCGACACGGTCCTTGTACTCATTAAAAATAATTTCGGTTTCTGCATCTCTGATTTTTTGAATGATCACCTGTTTCGCAGTCTGCGCGGCAATTCGGCCCAACTTCTCAGCATTCATTTTTAATCCGATAACATCCCCGATCTCACATTCAGGATCATGTTTAAGCGCTTCATCATGAGCAATCTCAAGATTGTCATCCGCAACATTTTCGACCACATTCAGGAATTCAAACAATTCAATCTCTTCATCTTCCTCATTATAATGGGCCTCGATTTCTTTATCTTCACCAAAAATCTTTTTGCCGGCCGACAAGAAAGCAAACTGAACAGCCTCGACCACAACCATTTTATCGATACCTTTATCACGTGCAATTTGATCCATTTCACGGTTCAAACCTTTAAACATTTCCAATTTTGGATCTTCTTTTTTCTTTGCCATTTTTCACCAACTTATCTTGTATGTCATGCAAGTCTATCGCTTGCACCGTGTTTTAGCATAAAACCAGCTTTGTTCCAGCTACACTAAGATGATGCCCAAGCGCGTGACCAAGGCTTTTTATGCACACAAGGCACCACCTAAAAAATTACTCGACAAACAAAAAAGTGGGCTTTACGCCCACTTACAAATTTTGCTGCAGTAGGTCTATATTAGAAGAACTACCATTTCTCAAAGTGTAGGCGTCTATATAGAAATTTACGCTTGAAAAAGCAAGTGAAAAGTTGACTTATCTGTTGCTTCAAATAGGTTATAGGCGTTTAGGACGATTGATCGTCTAAAAACATCGTTAACGTTAAATTGACATAGACTCTTTGTTCAGAAAGCTTACTGTCGATTTGTAGGCACTCTCAAAGAGTAGATGGAAAGGAAAAAGACACAATGAACACATTAAAAAAATTTGGTTTTCTCGCAATTGTATTGGCTCTAGGCCTTAGTTTTCAAGCTTGCTCTAAGAAAAATGATGTAAGTACCGCCGCTGAAGCTACAGAAAATGTGGACCCAGAGGGTATGGAACAAGGCGCTGAAGATATTGCTGAAGAAAATTTAGACGATGCTATGGCTGGCGCTGGTGTTACTGCACAGCAAGCACAAGCAATTTTGAATAACTTAACAACCGTTTACTTTGATTACGATGAGTCAACATTGTCTGCCCAAGAAACCGCAGAATTGCAAAAAATTGCTGCTGCTTTGAAAGTGCTTAATACTGCAAGCATTTCAATTGAAGGCCATTGTGATGACCGCGGAAGCAACGAGTATAACCTTGCACTTGGCGATCGCAGAGCACGTTCAGTCTATGAATACCTCACCAATCTGGGTGTAGATCCAAGTCAATTAGACACAACCAGCTATGGTGAAGAACGTCCAGCTGTATCAGGCATGAGTGAAAGTGCTTGGGCCAAAAACAGACGTGCTGAATTGGTAAAGAAATAACCCTTTTTATCAAGACTGTTAACGAATCATGAAGGCGTTGGAGCGGATATTTTATCTTGTACTTGGCACATTGGTGCTAGCACACTGTAAATTTCCGCCTCCAACAACTTCTGATGAGCAAACCCAAAACCCTCCTGTACAACAAGAATACCAAATAAGTCCGCAGCAGGTCGAACAGGCCAAATCCGAAGCAACCATCGCAAAACTACAAGAAGAGCTTGATCAACTCCGTGGTAAATTTGAAGTACTTGGATATGAAGTTGAGCAGCTTCGAGATCTGCAAAAAAATACAACTCGTGACATTGATAGCAGACTATCTGTTCTTGAAAGCCAACAAAGCATAACAGCCAAACAGCCTTCAACCTCAGAAATTGCACGAAGTGTTGCCGTTACATCTAACGAGTCTATCGACACCTGGATCTCTAACATCAACCAAAATATCAGTGTAGCACATTCCATTGACAATATTCTAAAGTGGTTGGATCAAACCCCCCAACACCCCAAACGACTGTCGGCACTTTTTGCTTTGGCCAAGGGGTATTTTAACCAAAATGATCATCCACGTGCCATTCAAGGCTTTCAAACCGTGGTCGACGATTACCCAAAATCGGGTGAAGCCTGTGATGCACGGTACTATCAAGGGCGTTCTTTTGTTAAGTTAGGCGATAGCAAAAATGCAAAATTGTTTTTCCAAGAAACCATTGAAATTTGCCCAACTCACTCAGCCAAAGAAAAATCTGAATATGAGCTCAAACTCATCTCTGGATAATTCGCCAGACCGCCACAAGTACATTGCATATAGTGTTTTTTCGTAAGCCATGCTACTTTGTCCCGCATGTATATTCTTGGAATCGAAACCAGCTGTGATGAAACAGCTGTAGCTATTGTCAAAAATGGCCAAGAAGTATTATCGTCTATTGTCTATTCACAAATCCAAGAACATACTCCCTTTGGAGGCGTTGTTCCTGAAATTGCTTCGCGTAGTCATATTGAGCATCTTTTACCCGTGTATAAAGAAGCCTTGCGCCAAGCAAATATGACCATCGATGCCATTGATGCTATTGCTGTGACCAGTAAACCTGGACTCATGGGCGCCCTAATGACGGGTGTGACTTTTGCCAAAACCCTGTCTTACATCACCCAAAAGCCGCTGATCGATGTGCACCATATATATGGGCATTTGATCGCAGCTTTTTTATCGGACTCCAAACCTACCTTTCCTCTTTTGGCTTTGATTGCCTCTGGCGGCCATACAACGATCGTCAGAATGGACGACTTTTATCGTTTTGAAACCATTGCTAAAAGCATTGATGATGCTGCGGGGGAAGCGCTCGACAAAGGTGCCAAACTATTAGGGCTTGGGTTTCCTGGCGGACCTGCCATTGAAAAACATGCTGCAGATGGCGATGCAAAAGCCATTGTTTTTCCGATTGCCATGCCAGATCAACTCAATTTCAGTTTCAGTGGACTAAAAACTTCATTACGCACCTATTTGATAAAAAATCCTCCGTTAGACGAAACTTCACGCAAGAACGTAGCTGCCAGCTTTCAAGAAGCAATCATGGATACCTTATGTACAAAATTAGAAAAAGCCATGCATAAAACCCACATAGATACCCTTTTGGTATGTGGCGGTGTCGCGCGCAACCAATGTCTACGAAAAAAACTGGCGAATCTCAGCCAGCATGTATTTTTGACACCTTTGGCCTATTGTACAGACAATGCAGCGATGATTGCAGCCGCTGGCTACTATAGCTATCAAAAACAGGGCAGCGCGCAACTTGATATGATTCCTATCGCACATGCACCTGTTGTAAGTTTTTCCACTGATCCAGATATGACAGGCAGCCATGCAGCATCCTAAACATATATTAGAACAACTTAACATTCGGCCACGTAAAAAATGGGGTCAAAATTTTTTGGTCCATCAAAATAATGTACAAAGTATCGTCGAATTTGCCGATCCACCCGAACATAGCAATATCTTAGAAATTGGTCCTGGACTTGGCGCGATGACCGAAACGTTAATTCAAATTGCCAAACAATACATTGCTGTCGAATTTGATCCAATTCTCTATGATTATTTGCAAAAAACATTTACTGGCAAGCACGTTGATTTTATTCATGATGATATTCTCAATGTATCGATTTCCGATCTTTTTGCAGGACAAACTTTCACTGTCATTGCGAACCTGCCTTATCATATTACCACGCCCATCATTGAGCGCCTACTGGCACAGCGGCATAGGATTGAAAGCATGACCTTGCTTTTACAAAAAGAAGTTGTCAGTCGCATGCTTGCACAACCTGGCAGCAAAACCTATGGCAGATTAAGCGTATGGATCCAGTCCTTATGCAACACTCAAAAAGGCCCGACTTTAAAGCCAGGTTGTTTTATGCCAAAACCAGATGTGGATTCACAAGTCATCAAGCTCATGCCACGCAAAACAGAGATGAACGCGGCTTTTTTTGACTTTGTAAATATTCTTTTTCAAAAACGTCGAAAGACCATTGGCAATATCTTAAAGTCCAGTGGCTATGACACCAGTCGCACCGATGAAACCATTTTGGCTTCACGTCCGGAAGATCTTTCAATAGAGATCCTTGCTACACTTTTTCGACAAACCGCTATTTAGTCAAATGTCTATACGATGACTTGCTTGACATACTATTTATGATTTATAAAACTTTAGGCCTCATAACAACGTCTTCAAATCATATATGAAAATGTGGGCCCAAAGGGGAATCGCTAGCACTCTTTGCCATGCTTTGATACATTCTTACGCATGAAACAATCCCATTTTCTGCGAAGATCTATCGTTGTTTTTTTATTTCCTTTTTTCCTTATTCCAACCTCCTCGTGCGAGCAGCCAAAAAAACAATCCAGTCACAAAACAGTGCTCCATCCAACATTGATCAGCAGCGGACATGATGTGGTCTGGGGTATGGACTTTGTCAGTCCAGAAGAAATGATTTTTTCGCAGCGCAATGGGCATATCTTCTTACTCAACCTCAAAACCCAAAAAACCCGCGAAGTCATAGGGACGCCAGATGTGATCGCACGTGGACAAGGAGGCATGCTCGATATAAAGATTTACAACGACCCACAAAAACGCACATGGCTTTATATGACCTATGCCGCACCAGTAACCCCCCAAACCCAAACCACCAAACTCGCCAGAGCCATCTTATCTGAAAACACCCTGACCCAATTTGAACAGCTGTTTATGGCGCTACCGGCACAAACAACAACCCATCATTATGGATCTCGTATTGCTTTTGATCAAAAAGGCCACCTTTTCTTTACCGTTGGCGAGCGCGGACAAAGAGATCTTGCGCAAGACCTCACCACTCATATGGGTAAAATTATTCGACTTCACCTTGATGGCAGCATTCCTAACGACAATCCTTTCTACAAGCATGCCTCCGCTCAAAAAGAAATATGGTCCTATGGTCATCGCAATCCACAGGGTATTTTTTTCGATCTAACAACCGAAAAACTCTGGGCCCAAGAACATGGTCCGCGTGGAGGTGATGAAATCAATTTGATCAAACCTGGCGCCAACTATGGCTGGCCCAAAATCACTTACGGCCGAGAATACCATGGGCCCAAAATTGGCACAACTCACCAAGAAGGACTCGAGCAGCCGTTTTATTATTTTGTACCGTCGATTGCGCCATCTTCGCTTTATCTTTATCGCGGAGAAAAATACCCCATGCTCAACAACACGTTTTTATCCGGCGCCTTGGCTTTACATCACATCAATGCGGTCCATATTGAAAGCAAACAAGAGTCCCGCTTTTTGGAAAAACAACATCATAGAGTCCGCCATATTATTGAAGGCCCAGACCTACATTTATACTTTTCAACCGATGGTGGTGAAATTTATCGATTGGATCCTTGAGACAACAAATTGCAAAGTATCTAATAGAAATCTCTGCAAAACTGTTCCCCCTTTTGCTTGAAGATTTCTACAATTTTTCTTTTCGAAACACGTAATGGGCAGAAGCTTGAGCAGTGGGCATGGTCACAAGTTGATCAATATTGACATGTGGTGGACGAGATATCATAAATGCGATCATTTCGGCAATATCTTCGGCAAACAACGGTGTCATACCTTGATAGACCTGCTTGGCTTTGACGTCATCACCCAGTCGCACCTTGCTAAATTCGGTTTCAACCAAACCTGGATCAATCGACCCAACGCCAATCCCATCTTCCAGAAGTTCATTACGCAATGTTTGGGTCAGTGCTCTTAAGGAAAACTTAGAGGCACAGTAGCCTCCACCTTTGGCATATGCTTGCAGGCCTGCAATTGAACCCACGTTAATAATACGACTACCGGCATGACGTGGCATCAGCTTTAAGGCTTGCTGCGCCATATAGAAGGCGCCAAAAAAATTGGTTTGCATCATGTCCTGCCAATCCTGGGCACTCGCATTTCGAACCGTATCGATACCCTTGGCAAAGCCAGCATTATTGACAAGCACATGCAAGGTAATCAAATCATGTTCAAGTTGCTCAAAAAAAGCATCGACATCTTCTTTGCAACTTACATCCAGGGCATAAATCTCAAAAGTTGCTTTGATCTGTGATGGAGGGATTTGATCAATCCAATCTAGAATTTTTTCTTTACGCCGGGCAAGCAAAAGCAAATGATGAGGTTGCTCCATCAACTTTTGTGCCGTTGCCTTTCCAATACCTGTCGAAGCTCCAGTGATCAATATTGTTTTTGATTCTATATTCACAATTTAGTTCTCTTGAATATGTAAATAATGAATACCACTTTCTACTTCTTGAATTTTGCGTAAGAGCAAATTGACATTTTTTTCGTCTTCGATAAATCTCTCGTTTTCAGAGCTTACAACGATAATCGGACATTGATGATAATGCTGAAAAAAAGTCTGATAGGCTTGTACGACGTTGTCAATATACACTCTCGGAATAAGCAGCGCCAACTCTTCATTTTTTTTGGTGATCCGCTTCATCAATTGATCAGTGGTTTTTTGTAAATAAATTACCACATCCGGCTGTGCGATACTCCCATGCAAAAGCGAGTACACTTTTTCATACAATGCAAACTCAGCAGGCTCAAGGGTAAGAGATGCAAACAATCGATCTTTTTGAAAAAGGTAATCACAAATCAAACTGGTTGCAAACAAGCTCCCCTGTGCAACATCTTTTTGTTGTTGAAATCGACTCAATAAAAAATAAAGCTGAACCTGAAATGCATACTGATCCATGTTTTGATAGAAAGCAGGCAAAAACGGGTTGTCTTTGTCAAAAATTGTGGTTGCATCGAGCTTTTCATGTAGCGCTTTTACAACCTCTGACTTGCCCGCCCCAATCGGACCTTCAACGCATATATATTTTGCAATCACGATCCCAACTTACCACTGAACATGGCAGCATCAAAGATATAATGACTAAATCGCAAGGTACGACATTTGTATAGATTTGTTTTAGTCAAAACGAACAAACCCATGGTTCTGATTGCGCCATCGCATGATCTCGGATATAACTACCCCCATGAGTAATACCAAAATCCAGTCTATCAAAGCCCGTCAAATCATTGATTCTCGTGGTAACCCTACCATTGAAGCAGATATCACACTTACAAGTGGCCACTGTGGCCGTGCCGCAGTTCCATCTGGAGCTTCCACAGGCAAAAAAGAAGCTTTAGAGCTACGAGATCAAAATCAACAGCAGTTTTTGGGCAAATCCGTACAAACAGCCATTGCCAATATTCATGATAAGATCACCCCTGTCTTACTAGGCAAAGATGCGAGCGATCAGGCCTTGATCGATCAGACCATGATCGAACTTGATGCTACGGATAATAAATCCAATCTCGGTGCCAACGCAACGCTGGCCGTATCGATGGCCGCTATTCGTGCGACTGCCGCCGCCCAAGGCAAGCACCTTTTTGAGATGTTTGGTGATACCTATAAACTTCCTACCCCAATGATGAATGTAATCAATGGCGGAGCCCATGCCGACAACAATCTTGATATTCAAGAGTTTATGATCATCCCGCACGGTTTTGCTACTTTTTCAGCGAGCCTGCAAGCTGGCTGTGAAATATTCCAACATTTGAAAAACACTTTACACAATCATCGTCTCTCAACCAATGTTGGCGATGAAGGAGGTTTTGCCCCCGCACTTGAAAACAATGATCAAGCCATTGAGCTGCTTTTAACAGCAATTCAAAAAGCCGGCTATACGCCAGGAGAGCAAGTTGCTATCGCTTTGGATGTAGCAGCTAGCGAATTTCACAAAGGAGACCGCTATATTTCACAAAAAGGCACATCACTTAGCGCCACAACTGATGAAATGATTCATTTATATCAAGACCTTATATCGCGATATCCTATTGTTTCGATTGAAGATCCTCTGGGCGAGGATGACTGGGCTGGATGGAAAAAGCTCACAGAGAAGTTAGGCGACGCCTGCCAATGGGTGGGCGACGATATTTTTGTGACCAATCCTAAAATCTTACAAGAAGGTATCGTCAGTAAAGCAGCCAACGCTATTTTGATCAAAATCAATCAAATTGGCACCATCAGTGAAACCCTTGAAACCATTGCAATGGCCAAAACTGCTGGCTACAACAACGTCATCTCTCATCGTAGTGGTGAGACTGAGGATACTTTTATTGCTGACCTGGCTGTTGGAACAGCCGCTGGCCAAATCAAAACTGGTTCTCTTTCAAGATCAGAGCGTATCGCCAAATATAATCAGCTTTTGCGTATTGAAGAAATACTTGGCGCGCAAGCCGCATTTCAAGGCAAAATTTAAGGAATGTTAATAGCGAAGCTTTGCCATAGCATATAGTCATTGTTGCCTTTGCCGACTTGCACACAGTCATGGTAGGTTCGATGGGTTTTGATCATTGAATCTTTTGATTCGTATGACCCACGAATTTGCCTAAACTTTCTATCCCATCCAACCAAGGTTGGTGTGTGTCCCAATACGCGTTTTTTGTAGGGTGAAAATCATGTTCTTCGACAAGCATTGCCAAACAAATGTAGGTGTGCTCAGATGGATCCCGAGTTAAGTCATATCTTTGAAACAGTGAGCTGCCACAAGTTCCGCAAAAAAACCACTTCGAGCCTGGACTGGTCTCGAACATTGAAACCCGATCTGTACCTTGCAAGATCTGAAAATCATCTTTTTTTGCTTTGATCCAAGTTGCAAACGCACTGCCCGTAAATTTTTGACAGGTCTTGCAATGGCAATGACTACAAAAGTCGGGTACAGGCGTAAAATCCAGAACAATACCTTTACACAAACACTGGGCTTGCATGACTACACACGAATTTTTGGTTTTGTTTGGAGATACTTTTTGTATTTACGGCGAATTGGCGGCAAGTATTCTGAGATCATTTCGTTGACCTGGTCTTCCGACATCCCGGTCAAACGCGATGGATCAGCCTTCACCAAAAGTTTTGGCGGGACATCCTTAAAAGCTTCATCGTCACGTAAACGTGACAACAAATCATTTTTCATACCTTTTTCGCGAATATTTTTGACCACCTCAAAAGAGTGAGCACGAATACTTTCATGCAAGGCTTGCCGATCTCCCCCCTCTTTCACAGCTGACATTAAAATTTCTTCGGTTTGTACAAATGGCAACTCTTGCTCCAAATGTTGCTCAATCACGCCCTCGTGTACTTTCATGTTTGTACAAATATTGACCACCAAATCTAGCACCCCATCAATGATCAAAAAAGCATGTGGGATAATAATACGTCGATTGGCAGAGTCATCGAGTGTTCTTTCAAACCATTGGGTACTAGCGGTTTCACGGGCGTTACTTACCAAATTCATGACATACCGAGAAAGCGAGGTAATGCGCTCACTTCGCATCGGGTTGCGTTTATATGGCATTGCGCTAGAACCGATTTGCGAACTTTCAATCGGTTCTTCCATCTCATGCAAGGCTTGCAGTAGGCGTAAATCATTGGCTAGTTTGGCTGAAGACTCCGCCACCGATGCCAACGCAGCCAACACCCGTGAATCCACCTTACGTGGGTAGGTTTGTCCTGTCGCAATAAACGCTTTTTTAAAACCCATTTTTTTGGTGACTTTCTGATCAAGCTGCTTGACCTTTTTTTTGTCCCCTTCAAAAAGCTTGATAAAACTATCTTGAGTACCAGTGGTCCCCTTGACCCCGAGAAAACACATCTGATCAAGTTCAAATTCAAGTAGTGCAAGGTCCATCAAGAAATTTTGCAGCCACAAACAAATTCTTTTTCCCACTGTAGTTGGTTGCGCAGTTTGAAAATGAGTGAATGCAAGTGTTGGAATGCTTTTGGTTTTATCTGCCAAAGTCGCCAACCGATCTATCGTGGTCGCAACTTTTCCAGAAACCAACTCGAGTCCCTCTTTCATCATAATCAGGTCTGCATTGTCAGTCACATAGGCACTGGTAGCCCCTAAATGAATAATACCAGCCGCTTTTTTACACTGCTCACCATAAGCGTGCACATGCGCCATCACGTCGTGGCGAAACTTAGCTTCATACTTTTCTGCAACTTCCCAATTGATCTTGTTCTTGTTTTTTTCCATCTGTTCAATCTGCACTTGATCAATGGATAATCCCAACTCCTTTTGCGCAGTAGCCAGAGCAATCCAAAGCTCACGCCATAATTCAATCCGACGTTGTTGGGAAAACGTATCGGCCATTTCTTTCGAAGCATACCGTTTAATAATTACATCAATACCTTGGTTCATGATCATCCTTACTATTGGTTCATATCTCAAATGACACAGGCCTTGGGCTCGTATCTTTCTTGCAACGTTTGCAGCAGTAAAGCTAAAACGTCAGAAATCACTCCGAAGAGCTTTTTATGCAGAACTTGGTTCCGCATGATATTGTTCAAAACCGTTTCGAAGCCAATTCGAAACATCATTGGGTGTAACTTTTTGCTTATCTGTCTGCCAACGCAATTTGGCTTCAATCACACCCTCTTCTATACTCTTTGGACCGACAATAAGTGTAGCCGCAACACCGATCAAATCTGCATCTTTGCATTTCATGCCCATACCGACATCACGGTCGTCTAAAATCACATCGAAACCTTGCGCTTGTAAGCTTTCATACAAATCATCGGCAACTTTTTTCTGCGCTGGATCTTTGTATTTGACCGGAACCACAGCTACTTCAAACGGAGCCAACTGAGGCGGCAATACAATGCCATGCTCATCATGGCCTTGCTCAATGGCTGCGGCCAAAGTTCGACCGACGCCAATACCATAACACCCCATAATAAAAGGCTGTTGCTTACCCTGCTCATCCAAAAACATGGCTTTCATATCCTGACTGTACTTGGTACCTAGTTTGAAGATATGCCCAACTTCAATCCCGCGGACAAGCGTCAAAGACTCATTGCTACCAACATGCTTATCACCCTCAGCTACCAAGTGCAGGTGAGCCTGGTTTTGCATGATAAAATCTGTACCAGCCTTGGCACCAACCCAATGATAATCTTTTTCATTGGCCCCCATACAATAATAGCGGCCAGGATGTACCAAGGTGTCAAAAACAATTTGAGAAATACCTTTGACCTGCTTATCTATATCAATGACCCCTAAAGAACCAAAAGGAACATCGGTTAGCTTTTTTACTTCTTGCTCAGTGGCAGGTCGAACCTTTTGGGCTTGAAATACTTTTGGCAAAACCAGTTCATTGACCTGTCGATCCCCTGGCACAACAACGACAACGAAGTCTTCATCAGCTTTGTAAATCAACGTCTTAACGGTTTCTTTGCTATCTATGGCAAGCTGCCTACTGACATCTTCGATGGTTTTTGCACCTGGGGTATGCACCTTCGCAAGTGATGTGTATTTTTCTTTGGGCAATTGCGCAATAAACTCTTCACTTTGCGCCTTTTCGATATTGGCCGCATAATCGCCACTTTCATTGGTAACCACCGCATCCTCACCCGTTGCGGCGAGCACCATAAACTCTTCAGAGGCACTGCCACCAATATTGCCAGAATCGGCTTCAACAGATTGAAATTGCAAACCACAACGTGAAAAAATATTCTGGTAAGCAAGCTTCATCGCCTGATAACAATCGTTACAGCTTTCCTCTGTCGCCGAAAAACTATACGCATCTTTCATGATAAATTCTCGTCCTCGCATCAAACCAAAACGGGGGCGAATTTCATCTCTAAACTTTAATTGAATTTGATACAACGTGATCGGTAACTCTTTATAGGAACGCACTGTCCCTCGAACAAGTTCGGTAATCACCTCTTCATGGGTAGGACCCAAACAAAAATCTCGTTGATGTCGATCTTGGAAACGAAGCAGCTCCTTGCCATTGCCTTCCCAACGCCCTGTTTCCTGCCACAACTCGGCTGGCTGCACATAAGGCAGTGACACTTCAAGAGCACCGGCTTTGTTCATTTCTTCACGAATGATGTTTTCTACTTTGCGCAGACTTTTGAGACCAATGGGCAACATATCATAAATACCAGAAGCCAATTGTCGGATCATGCCAGCTTTGAGCATCAAACGATGACTGGCAATTTCAATGCCAGCTGGGTCATTTTTCTGTGTCGGCAGCAAATACTTGGATCTTTTCATACTATCTAAGGATTTCTTTCTTTATCTATGGTACATTTAATCATCTATGAAACATGGTTTGCTTATGTGGGGTTTCATACTACTGACCCAAACTTCACTTGCATCCATACCCCAATCTCCAGAAAAAATCGACCAAGATATCATCTTGCTGTGGCAGCAGTTTAACCAGGCTCTTCAAGGAACACCCGATCAAGCTATCGGTGTATTAGATACGCTCTATGCATACCAACTTGACCATAAAATTGATGCCCTCCCTTCTATTTCGCATGCTCTGCTGGGCAAACTCCCCACATCTGAACGTATACAGGACCTGCAAAAACATCAATATTGGATATACGCCAAACGCTTTAATCCATATTCACCCCACCCTTATTATGTGCTTTGCAACAAAAGTAGTGCATCTAACTTCATACACAATATTCCACATTGTTTGCGGGGATTGCAGCTTGATCTCAAAACCAAGCAAGGTCGTCTTTTTCATTACGCATATTTTTCGCATATTTTATACTCTGCTATCTTCTTCACGATCTTTTTCACATTGCTATGTCTGTTTAGCAACCATCTTCCATTTTTATGCCAATACGCCTGCAGCCACATGCGATGGTTAAGTCCGATTGCCGCAGGCAGCACCGTCGGCCTGATCTATCTTACGCTAACACTTACCTTTGGGTGGGTGTTTGGACTTATGCTATGCGCGTGGACCTTATGGAATGTGGCATCCACAATAGAACGTTTTGTTCTCTTGGGTTTATTTTTGGCTGTGGGACTGCTTCCGCAAACATTTGAAGCACCGGCAGCGTATTTGCACCATACACAAACAACACCTGCAACGTTTTTAACGCGAGCCCAAAAAGCCATGATCTTTGATTCCACCCAGGCCACAAAACAATCATCTACTGCTATACAGCACAGCAAACAATCCATGTATCGACAAACATTTTATACCCACAACGCAGTTCAGTTATATATTCGCCTCGCTTTCGCTATTTGCACGTTACTTCTTTTAGGCATGTTTAATTATGCCCGTGATCATAAAACGGTGTTTAGCAAACGCGCGTGGCAACAAAAAAGATTGATCCTACAAGACCTACACCCCTACCCTATTTTGTATTTTAATTTCATTCGCTTCCTGCAAAAACAAGATCGCTTTAGAAAAGTAGTGTATTTTTTGTTTCCTCCCTACTACCAATATAGCCATGATCGTCCTGGACTTGGTTTCATGATCACCGTTTTTTTATCAATATGCCTCAGTGGTCTTGTGCATGGGCTAAAGATAGATGGAAGCCTGCATGGTATTTGGGTCACAACCTGGTCAATGCTCCTGTTGTTACTTTTGCTCCCACTTTGGATGACAAACAAAAAAGACAAGAATCGAGAGATTTATGCGAAAAACACCTAGGGTACAGAATAATTATTTGAAATGGTGTTTTCGATCTTTGCCCTTTTTTCTTATTTGGGTGTTTCTATCTATGAATGCATGTGTTTTTGTACTACAGCCGCGGTCTTTTTTTTCCCAAATCCGACATCAATGGGCTTTGCAACAACAAACCAAACATATCCATGTTTCAATGGATGAGATTTACACAACAGAACCAGCACGTATATTACAAAATCAGTTGCAGCTTCATTTTTGGACACATCAAACCTACCCTGAGAACCTTGATCAATTTTACTTTGCATCAGATCAACAAAATTGGATTTACAATCCAGCAATTAAAAACTATGATTTATATAAGGCCACGCCATAGAGTATCTCACGGCGTGATTGATATATTTTCAACAGGAGTCCGATGAAACAAAATAGCGTAGAACTTAAATTTGATAATCCTGATCATAGCAAGCTCCTTTTTGGGCCCAATGACATCCATCTTACGATGATGGAATCTTTTTTTGCCGTTGAGATTTTCGCCCGTGGGACTCATCTTCGTATCGAAGGACCGAAAAACAAAGCCAATCAAGCTAAAACACTTCTTTTTGAACTTTATAACATGATCGAAGACGGCTTTAACTTACAAACCAAGGATATTCAAACCGCGCTACGTCTACTTGATGAAGATCACAATGCTGATCTAAAAGAATTTTTCTTATCGCCTGTGCCTGTGGCCAAAACATCTTCTCGGGTAACTCCCAAGACCCACATTCAAAAAAAATATACTGAGCAGATTGCCGAAAAAGATATTGTTTTTGGGTACGGTCCCGCCGGGACCGGGAAAACCTATCTTGCCATGGCCATGGCTGTCGCTCATTTTACTGAGCGCAAAGTCAAGCGCATCATTCTTACCCGTCCAGCAGTCGAAGCTGGAGAAAAATTAGGTTTTTTGCCTGGCGATATCACTGAAAAAGTCAATCCATACTTGCGACCACTGTATGACGCGCTCTATGACATGATGAGCGCCGAAAAAGCCCACCGTCTGATTGAAACCGAAGTCATCGAAGTCGCTCCACTGGCTTTTATGCGAGGTCGAACACTCAACAACGCTTTTGTTATTCTGGATGAAGCGCAAAATACCACCCAGGAGCAAATGAAGATGTTTTTAACCCGCTTGGGTGAAAACTCCAAAATGGTGGTCAACGGCGACATTACTCAAATTGATTTGCCCAGACATCAGCAATCGGGCTTGCGTGAAGCCATACATGTTTTACGCCATGTCAAAGAAATCGGATTTACAGAATTTACCCATAAAGACGTTGTCCGTCACAAACTTGTGCAAAAAGTGATTCAAGCCTATGAGAATGCCACCCCGTGAATCGCGCCATTGTAACTGACCTTTATCAGCGTCCTACTATCCGCGCAAAGCGCATGCAAAAGATTCTGCTTTTTTGCATGAAAAAAATGCAGCTGCAAGACCATGAAGTACACCTAAGCCTGATTGACGATGCCAAAATGCAAGAGCTCAATCGGACCTATCGCAATAAAAACAAAACCACGGATGTTTTGTCGTTTGAACAAGGTGAGCACATCGGTAAGCACTTCTTTCTCGGAGATATTCTGATCAGCCTCGCACAAACCAAGCGCCAAGCGAGTGTGCAGCGCCATCGCATCAAAGATGAATTGGCTATACTTAGCATTCATGGCCTGCTCCATCTTTTGGGATACGACCATATGGAAATCGAAGATGAAAAGATCATGTTTGCAATCCAAAATGACCTTTTTCAACAAACCCTTCATTTTTAACCACCTCAACACCACATCTCACACCCTTATAAATTGCTTATTTCAGGAAATCATGTTAACTAAACCTTATCAATAGGGGGTTTAAGGTGAGTAAAATAAATTTTTTCTACAGTCAAAAATTTTATCTAGTAGGTGTGTTATTGTTCTTATGGCAATTCTTCACGCCGATTGCATCGGCCAATTACTACTACGAAGTTCGTTTTAAAGACCAAAGCAATAAGCCATTTCGTATGCTGATCATGGGCACCAACCACATTGTCGATATCGAAAATTTGATCAACTTCCCTGATTTTTTTGAAAATCATATTAACGACCCCGGCAACCCGCTATCCCATGTTTTATCAGAACTTCCATTATCTGGCATAGAACAAAGATGGTACTCCAGACAAGAAAATTATCATGAGATGGCCATCAACCTTTTTAAAGAACCTGTCTTGTATTTGCTCGAAAAAAGAACAGGTAAACCTTATCATAAGCTGACTAGACAAGACTTTATCCAACATGCTAGCCTCATTGTAAATATCATGCTCAATATTGAAAGCCTGATCAAAGACACCACCAATACGTTTTTTTATCAGGTCATCATTAACAATCATGTCCTTGATCAAATCTCATTTACCAAAGATGAAACATTCCACAGACTGTTTGAGCACGGCAAAGCGTTTACTCTTTCAAACCGGATATTAAATTATTTTAACAGCGTCCCAGACCTTGCAAAGAAAGCTTTTGATACGCTATGTGCGAACGTACAAGAACAGAAGTTGTGTGATCCAAACAATCAAAATGCACAAATTGTATTTGGCCTTATGAACGAAGGGTATATTCTCTCTGAATTTTTTCGCGTAGCACTACAACACCATACCCAAAATGGACAATTGGAGACACAAATTGCGCAGCAATATTTGAGCGCAATCCAAAACTCTCTTACTTTTGACTATTTAGATCAACAAATCGCTCGCTTTCCTGAACGAACACATCAAATCTTACAATTAGCTGATAATCTTTCAATCATGGGAATAGAAAAGTACCTTGCCGCAATGAACCGACAAACCGAAGCAAATACGAGAGATTATGAAAAAGGCACCAAAATATTGGAAAATAGCTGTGCTTCGTTTGATCCTACCATCTTAGGCACTCCAGATTATCGTAATATTCAGTGGTACCATAACCTTGTTGGCTTTATGCAAAATAACGCTGCAAAATGTAGCAGCGCATTTGTCATGGTTGGCCATTGTCACCTGATCAACAACGCGGGTCGAGGCTTGATCAATCTTCTACAAGCCAACCCCAATTTTGTGGTCAAAAAAATCAATCCATAACAATAATTAGTATTGATTATATCACCATTTCGTTTTGCTGCGTCTTGTATAGCAATAAGCCCAAGGGTGAGGCTCGTCATATGAGAACTTGCGTAAGCTGTCGAATATGACGAGCCTCACCCTTGCGCGGTCCCGACAATACCTACCCCCTCAAAAACCATAGAAATACCCTGCAGACCATTTCGACATTTCGTAGACTGTTGCCTATATTAAGGTATCATCAGCCAAGTACACGTGTGAGAAAATGATGTGACGTACTGAAGATGAATTTTTTAACCAAACCTTCTATGTTTCGGTCCTGCCTAGGACTAGCCATCGGGATTGTGCTTTTTATATGCAGTTTTCCTATCGCTTTTAGTAAAACCCCTTGGGACATCACACAGCTCTCACCTATTTTTATTGTTGTCTACCTGCTACCACTTTTATCGCACTGTCAAAAATACCCATCCTATGTTTTTCTGAAAGCTTGGGGGTTTTACTTTGTTGGCCTACTCGGAATTTTATATTGGATCACCATCTCCATGCGCAATTATGGCAATCTTTCCATTCCTCTATCCCTAGTTGGCCTGATCGGCACTTGTTTATTTCGGGGATTATTTGCTGCTACCAGTATCTGGCTTTGGCAGCGCTATAGCGTGCCAAAAACGCAGTGGATGTTAGGTACAGCGCTGCTTACCATCCAAGACTGGCTCTTGCACTTTATTCCGTTTGGTGGATTTGCCTGGATCAGCAGCGGCTATGCACTGATCCCGGATATCTATTGGATTCAATGCGCCGATTGGGTCGGCATCCATGGCCTAAATTTTTCGGTCTACCTGCTTACTTTTTTGCTCTTTGCCCATCTGCAAAGACAACATAAGCGCTGTATGAAAAAAACCATTCCCATCGTTGCGCTTGTGCTGATCATACATATGTATGGCTTTTTCAAGTACACCGCCGTCAAACATGAAACAGTCCCGGCAACACTTAAAATTGGCTGGGTACAGGGCAATATCCATCAAAGCTTAAAATGGAAACCAAGTGAAAAAAAGCGCATCTTATTGAAATACCGTCTTCAAACCGAGCAGCTATTATTACAACAACCCGATTTGGTGGTTTGGCCAGAAGCTTCTGTCCCCGTATCACAGTTACAAGACGCCAAGCACGTGCATGAAATCAATATCAATAGCCAAGACACGCCGGTATTGTTTGGCGCGCCATCTTACACCTATAAAAACAGGAAAAAAGCATTTTATAACTCTGCTTTTTTGACCAAGCCGGATGGAGAAATTTTATTTCGTTATGACAAAATGTACCTTGTTCCGTTTGGAGAATTTGTGCCTACCTTTGGTTTAGACTTAAGTAAAAAAATACCGATCCTGGCTGGATCCTTTGATGCTGGTGACAAAATCGAAGTAGCAGATCTTAAAGGGCATCCTTTTGGCATCTCCATCTGTTATGAAATTTTATACCCGCGCATGTTTCGAGCTTTGGCCCAAAAAGGCGCAACCTTTTTTGTCAATATCACCAACGACGCATGGTTTAACTTATCCTCCGGACCATTTCAGCATCTGCGATTTTCGGCTATACGCGCAATCGAAACCAGAAAACCACTGATACGGGTCGCCAACACCGGAATATCAGCCCTTTACATGCCTTCTGGAGACATTTTATATCGAAGTGAATTGTTTTCAGATGACCGTCGCATTGTAGAAATAGCGCCCTCAGACAAACGTACATTTTTTGTCTTTTTTCCTTACACTGCACACGTTGTCGTCTTGATCTTTATCAGTCTTGGTTTTCTTTCTCGGCGACATGCGGTACAAAGAGAACGAGTATGAATCGCATCAGCCTTGCCATTTTGATTGCACTTTCGACCGTTGCTGCCTATGGTTTTTATTACTTCGTTCCACACCTGTGGCAACTTGAAAGTGATTGGGACATCATCGCTACAGAAAAGATCATCCAAGAAACAGTCAATCAATATCACCAAACCTGGTGGGATCGCATTCGTAAACAAGGTGGGCTTTCGTTTGTGAAGGAAAATCAGTGTGAACTCACAGAAAATCTCTGGCACTGTCAGTACCTGATTTCAAATTATACGTATTTTACCAAGCTTCAATATGAAATCGACCAAGGATATCAAGAAGCTTCTGGTTGGGTGCTTCCAGATGAGCTCCAAGCAGAGCAAGAAACCTTGATCCTGCAAACACGCACACTGGCAGAGGCCATCACATCACTTGACCAGCAAATCAATGAAACCAAAGACAAACTAAAACCAAAGCAAAAAACAGCTGAAGATCTGGCTCAGCAACTATCTCTGTTTGAGAAAAACATCGATCTACGCCAACAGCAACTTGATATCTACAAGCAGCTTTTACCCACCATGGACAAGAGCTCACAGCTCTACCAAGTCTACGTGCAAAAATCCGAAACGTCTGAAAAACGCCTAATGGAGATCCATGCCATCGCGCGTTCACTCCAACGGCGTATCGAAAAAGAAGCGCCCGAATGGAATACCCTTCAGGATTTGACCGATCAAAAACAAGCCGATCAAAAACAAATGCAAGAAGTCCAAAACATGGTTGGCACCTACACACGTGCCCTTGGGCAAATCCATCATGGCAAGGTGCCGCAGCCTTCCGAGTACGCTTTTTTATTCAAGGAAAAACGCATCACCCCCATTCGTAAGCCAGCGGTGTTTTTTCCAGCCTTTTTGACCTTTTTTCTTTTGCTGGCCAATCTGTGGATCTACGCCAAACATTGGTTTGAAAAAAAACCTGAACTCACCTCGGAACCTACAATTGTCGACACAGATGAAACAGTATAATTTTGCTGACTGCGACATATTTGGCCAAATGTAGCGCAGTCACCCCAACCTTAGAAACCGCAAATCAAAATAAATCAAATAAAATCAATAGGTTAAAACATGATTTTTTGGCATGGCCTTTGCTTATTTATACCATGATGACGCGAGGAAAAATTATGAAAACAATACAACATACCCCCCACCTTTTTTTCATGGCTTTATTGACCCTAATCATCACTGGATGTGGGACCGAAGGTACGACACCAACAACGCTGCCCAATACAACGTTAAATTTTGATTTTCGGGTTACTTCCTCATCACCTGTCAATGCATCCTTTGGTATCAATGCTTCGAGTAGCAATGTGCAAATGTTTTTCTCAGAGAATGTCGATCCTACTACGATTGAAACCAATATTAGTGTCAGAAAAGATACTGGGGGTTCAAGCCAAACGCTTCCGTCTTCGCAAATCAATATGGACCCCGTAGGCAATATGGTGGACATAGAAATTTTGGATCAAGTTGACAATTCTGGCTCTACATCTACCTATGTGGCAGGTTTGCAAGAAAACACCATTTACTATGTTGTCTTGCTTCCGGGCTTAAAAAGCAGCAACAATAACCAACTTTATGATGGCCAGTACCCACAAGGTGTGCAGATCTCTTTTAGTACCGGCGTAGGTTATGGCAATTCATTACCTGGACCTCCGAAAGTCCAAAGCATCGAAAAATTCAACAATTTCAATGGCTGTTTTACTGCGATGGTGCGATTTACCGAAGATGTCTCTTTGTATTTTAACGATATCACCCTTTCTTCAACAGCATTTTTAAGTTTAGGCAATAGCGGGTTGGTCAATACGTCGATTTATCCGTACTATACTGGGCGACAAGACGTATG
>JAGRMV010000129.1 GCA_020441045.1 Deltaproteobacteria bacterium
GGCCAAGCTAAAATTGATGAATCCTCTGCCGGGGTTGAAGTAAAAACGCCTAGTTATGTATCTGTATATCGCAACTATGTTCGGTTGGGCAGTGGTACTGCCGAAGAAAATCCATCGGTCGTTGGTAGGTACGTCAACCAAGCAAGCAACTAAAGAAATTTCAGCCTGCAAAACCCTCTTGCGTTTTCACGCGATCTTACGTAGAAACTACATCAATGGGTGGCTTAGAAACAGATTCATGGAAATACATCATGATTGTATTGTCATTAGAATTGCTGTTTCTCACTTTTGCGATGGTTTTTGTTGGCCATGGACTCAAGCAATGGCATAAACACACGCAATTACAACATTTATTCACTGTCTGTACAGGTTTGGTCATGGCTGGTATCAGTCTTTATGCCACGTTTTTACTACTCAATTAATGGAAATGGGAAAGGACCCCTATGAGTAAAACAAAATCATTTGAAGTCGCTATCAAAGAACTTGAACAAGTTGTCACTCAACTTGAATCCGATGAATTGGCATTGGAAAGATCCATTGAGTTATTTGACCAAGGCACCAAACTTTCGCAAATCTGTGCAGAGCAACTTGAAGAAGCACAAAAAAAAATTGACTCACTGATTGAAAAACTTTCCGTTGAAAAGCAACCTGAAGCATGATCCCTTCGATCACTGCATATTACCCGGATTTTGAACAAGACCTTTTACAAGCATGTAAAGGTTCAGATATTTCATCCATATTGGTAGAAGCAATGCAATACAGTCTTGCTGCAGGTGGCAAGCGTGTACGCCCCCTATTGTCAATTATGACATGTCAAGATCTGGGAGCCCCTATCAAAAGAGCGTACCCGGCAGCGCTTGCACTGGAAATGATCCATACGTACTCACTGATTCATGATGATTTGCCATGCATGGACGATGACGACCTCCGACGTGGCAAACCTACCAACCACAAAGTTTACGGACAAGCCCATGCTGTACTAGCTGGAGACGCTTTGCTGACAATGGCGTTTGAAATACTTACTCGTGCAGATTGGGATTTACCTCCACAAAACAAACTTGATATCATACGTATTCTTGCATCTGCCTCAGGAAGCAGTGGCATGGTTGGAGGGCAAGCGCTTGACCTTGAATCAGAAAACAAAACCATTTCAGCAGATACTTTAGAGTTGATTCACCAAAACAAAACTGGGCGTCTGATAACTGCATCCGTTATGACCGGTGCAGCTGTTGCGACTGATGATCTACATACCCTAGAATCTATGCAAATTTTTGGACAAGCTATAGGTCTGGCATTTCAAGTTGCAGATGACATCTTAGATGTCACACAAACTTCTGAAACGCTGGGTAAAGACGCTGGCAGTGACCTCACAAACAACAAAGCAACATACCCTGCACTTTTAGGATTGGACGCTGCTAAAACCAAGCTTGAAAACCTTTACCAATCTGCTATCCAGGCCCTGGATCAAATCAAACACCCCTGTAAAGATCTACGCACCATCGCAAAATTTATCATTCAGCGAACTTCATGAAAAAACGCCTAGATCACATTCTTGTAGAGCAAGGTTTAGCCGAAAGCCGCAGCAAAGCCCAAACCTTAATCATGACAGGCAATGTACTGATCAACAATCAGCCAATCACCAAACCTGGGACGATGCTTACACCCGAAACTGAAATTACAATCAAAAACCAGCTACCTTATGTCAGTCGAGGCGGTACCAAACTCAAAGGTGCCATAGACCACTTCAAAATAGATTTTTCTCAACAGGTCATTCTTGACGTCGGCGCTTCTACGGGGGGGTTTACAGATTGCTTGTTACAAGAAGGCGCAGAACATGTCTACTGCATTGACGTCGGCAAAAATCAGTTACATGAAAAACTACAAAACCACCCACAAGTCACTTGGAAAGAAGCATTTCATGTAGACAAACTCACCCCACAAACCTTTGGCCAAATCTTCGACTGGATCGTTATGGATGTCTCCTTTATCTCGATTCGTAAAGTCATGCCTTATCTTTTATCTTGCCTATCCCCAAAAGGACAAATGCTGATCTTATTCAAACCTCAGTTTGAAGTAGAGCGAAAGCATTTACAAAATGGTGTTGTGAAAAATAAGGAAGTTAGAGAAAAAACGCTGCAAGATCTAATCGACCAACTTAAGCAAACCTATAATCTTACAAACATCATCCATACCGATGCATCTATCACTGGCCCCAAAGGCAATCAGGAAACCATATTGTGGATTCAACTATAAAAACAATTGACTTTTCCACCCTTAAGAAAGAGTTATTGCTCACGAGAAAGCAAAAACTCTTGGATGAATTCATCAATTTCTCCATCAAGAACGGCTTGTGTTTTACCAGACTCAAAATTCGTACGGTGATCTTTGATCATTTGATAGGGGTGTAAAACGTAGCTTCTGATCTGACTACCAAAGTCAATCCCCATTTTTTTGCCTTCGGCTTCGGCTTTTTTCTTTTCTTGTTCCTCACGTTGTTTTTCGTACATCCGTGATTTGAGAATTTTCATCGCCTGTGCTTTGTTTTTATGCTGCGAGCGTTCATTTTGACATTGCGCTACGATTCCTGTTGGAAGATGGGTAATGCGTACAGCAGAATCGGTTGTATTGACGTGCTGACCACCTGCACCAGAAGCTCTATACGTATCAATGCGCAAGTCGCCTTCATTGATTTCTATTTCAATGGTATCATCTAATTGTGGGACAACACTGACAGATGCAAACGATGTATGTCTACGGCTATTAGAATCGAACGGAGAGATACGTACCAATCTGTGTACACCTGATTCAGCCTGTAGGTATCCAAAAACATAATCTCCTTCAATGGTCAAAGTTACATTTTTATAACCGGCCTCTTCACCGGCAAGTTCATCAACAATATGGGCTTTATAATCATGGCGCTCAGCCCATCTTAAGTACATGCGCAAAAGCATCGACACCCAATCTTGTGATTCGGTTCCACCTGCACCGCTGTTAATAGAAACAATGGCACTAGAAGCGTCCATCTCACCCCCCAGCATTTTTTTGAACTCAAGCCTTTCGATCTTGCTCTCAACGCTGACCAATTGCGTTTCAAATTCACTCTCAAATTCTGGATCCTCTTGTGCCAATTCAAGCAAATCATTCAGGTCTGCAATATCTTTTTCAACACTTATAAAGGCTGCAACAATATCTGAAAGAATACGCCTTTGTTTTTGGATACTTGCAGCTTTTTGCGAATCATCCCAAAATGTAGGCGACGCAATTTCTGCATCCAAGATTTTGATTTCGGCTGCCTTTGCCTCGATGTGCATTGAACTTTTGAGTTTTTTAATTTTATCCGAAGCTATTGTAATACGATCTTGCAAGTGTTTTTTCCTTCTTTATTAACTCAAGAAGTACAGAACATACAGCACATCCTGATTTACAAACAAAACTCAATGATTCTTCACAAAACATTAAAGTCTCCGGCTTGAGTCATATACTTACGCCCGCCCTTAGCATGTAACTTTTTTAGGGTCCAATCCTGCAAACTGCAGATTGCACTAAATAACACCTTAGAGTATCTTAGTGCCTAGGTTACATATAAAAATGGCCCTACGTGCTATTTTTCATTGTTTGAACTTAAGTTTACAACGAAAAGTAAAATATAAGCTGTAGACTTGTGTAACTTCAACTATCATATTTTGAGGAAAGATGCGAAGTACCATTGAAAAATACAAACATTTATGGTCGTATGCAATCACTGCCTTTTTGGCAAGCATAGCTGCAATTGCAACGACGATGGTGCTGGTGACATTCAAGGACTTACCTCAGATTGAAAACCTAAAAAGTTATACCCCAAAAGGTATCACCATTCTTCTTGACAAGAATAGATCAAAAGCACATGAATATTACAAAGAACGTCGTATTGTTTTGCAAAGTGATCAAATCCCTGATTTGACCAAAAAAGCTTTTTTGGTTGCTGAAGATTGGGGATTTTATGACCATTTTGGCATTGATATCAAAGGCATCTTACGTGCGGTGGTCGCTAACATTCTCCAAGGAGGTTTTTCACAAGGCGCTAGCACCATTACACAACAACTTTCCAGAAATCTTTTCCTAAGTCATAAAAAGACTTTGGCGCGGAAAATCAAAGAGGCCTACCTAACACTCCGCATAGAACGAAAATTTACCAAAGATGAAATTCTCACCCTTTACCTCAATCAAATTTACCTGGGTGAAGGTGCTTATGGGATTGAACAAGCTTCACAGATTTATTTTGGCAAATCTGTCAGTCAATTATCTATTGCAGAAAATGCACTGCTAGCTTCTCTTCCCAAAAACCCCAATATTTACTCTCCTTTTAAAAACACGGAAAAAAGCCTATCTCGCAGGAACTTAATTCTTCAATGGATGCAACAACGCGGTGTAATTTCAGAAGCGCAAATGTTAACAGCAAAAGAAGTACATCTGCCTCAGGAAAAACAGACCACTCGTTCTAAACAAAATTATTTCACCTACGCTGCCCTTGAAAAGTTGCAAGAGAAAATCCCACCTCATATTTACGAGAATGGACGACTTACAATCCAATCCGATTATGACCACGCTCTGCAAATACAAAGTGAATCAGCCATTGCCAAAGGCCTACAAGCTTATATGCAAAGGCACCAACTTCATGCTGAAACTAATGATCTTCCACAGATGGCGAGTTTATCCATGGATATTCATACAGGTCACATTCGCGCCATGGTCGGCGGCGTTGATTTTTCTCAGAGCTTATACAACAGAGCTTTATTGGCCTTGCGCCAGCCAGGATCTTCGATCAAGCCTCTCTTGTATGCTTTAGCCCTGGACCGAAATTTTACACAATCCTCATTTCTTCTTGATGCACCGATTTCCTTCCATCACCCAAAGTTTGGACGTTGGGAACCAGAGAATTATGACAAAACATATGATGGGTATATTCCACTGCGCAATTCTCTAGAAAAGTCGAAAAACACTTCCACCATTCGGCTTCTACAAGAAATAGGTATCGCTCCATTTATCAATTGGCTGCGAACTCTTGGCATCACTACCCCTATTGAAACTGACCTTACCATTTCTTTGGGTAGCTCCAGCATCTACCTTCCAGAACTAGCAACCGCTTACGCCACTTTTGCCAATGGAGGCTACCGTGTGCAGCCTTCTCTGATTCAAAAAGTGACCAATCACACCCAAGATGTATTGTACGAACAAACTTCTCACGCTGAAAAAGTTATTGACCCCACAACAGCTTTTCTGATTACTGACGCACTTACTGGCGTCATCCAAGATGGTACAGGAAGTTTTGCCAAAGACATTCCATGCGCCATCGCAGGGAAAACCGGCACCACCAACCAATACATTGACTCCGTTTTCGTTGGTTATTCTTCTGATATTGTCACGGTTGTATGGGTCGGTTTTGATGATAACCGTAGTCTTGGCTTTGGTGAGAGTGGATCAAAAGCTGCTGGGCGTATATGGAAAGATATTATGCAATTTCACTGTCAGCAAGACCAACCTGGACCATTTCTACAGCCCAAAGGTATTACCTGGGAAACAGTCGACCATGAAACAGGTCTTTTACCAACCAAATACAGTGTAAACCTTACCAGACAGGCATATAAAACAGGAACAGAACCGACGGATCAATGCTGTAAACCAAATTATGATACGCCACTGCCCCAGGCGGAAAAACCGTAAATACTCACAGGACCATTATTGTACTTGGCAAGATAAAGACATCACAAAAGTTTGAAAATTATACCACTGGCCTAATCAAAATCATTGGGTAAAAGAGTCAGACAAACTCGCTTTATTTCAATGGAAAATGTAATTTTTCTTATTGAAATGACTAGAATTTCGCTATTTTTTGTTTTTTTTGATCAAGCTTTTGCTCGATAGTTGTAAGCTCTTGTTGCGTAAGATCCGCAATTTTATTGACTGCTTCTAAAATGCTTTCATTAACATTACTCATAAACCGAGCATGCGCATCAGAGGTACGCGTAGAAATAAACTCGGACAGTAAACCTACTTGATCATTGGTTAGTTTGCCAGTGCGCCCCAGACGATCATTCCAGTAGGGCATATGCTCTTCAGGGTTATCAATGAGACCGCGCGTCGCTTTCCAAGAAAAACGAACGAAATCAGTCAATACAGTGTCTTTTTTACGGTTCATATCCATGTAAAAAAAAAAAAAAATATTTCTATAGAATGATTCAAAGCTATA
>JAGRMV010000130.1 GCA_020441045.1 Deltaproteobacteria bacterium
AGATTTGTTCCAGCGCACTGCGCTTATTCCTCATGCGGTAATGGAAGAGGAAAATAGTTCTTTTGAAGAAATTATTCTCAAGGGTGTTTTTAGCGCTCGGTTTTATGCGTCGATAGAGTATCTTGCCCATTGCGCAGATTATGTAGGTTCGAGTTATCACTATTTTTCTCTTCCCGCTCTTCGTGCCCCTCCCTTGATGCACATATAAACTCCATTTTTAAATAATTTTTTTGTTTTTGGTCAGCATACTGCTGATCGACGTCGACCTTGTTCGTGTAACGGGCTGATAAGCTGCGTTTTCAAAAAAGGAAATAGGACCATGAAATACCTATATGCATGTATTGCACGAGTTTGCAGTGCGCTCTTTTTAGTTATTATTTTAAATCACTGTAACTCAGATCATCGAAAAAAAGAATCTATTGAGCTTGTGGTAACAAGTCCTTGGGTTTCTGATCAAGAAGTTACAAGAGAGTATGTGGGGCAGGTAAAAGCCATTCAACATATTCAACTTCGAGCTTTTGAAGGAGGGTATTTACAAAAAATATTTGTCGATGAAGGACAATATATACAAGAAGGTAGCAAGATGTTTGAAATTATGCCAGCACTCAAGCGTGCGGAGTATAAAAAAGCAAAGGCAGAAGCAGAATTGGTACGTATCGAATATGAAAACACCCAAAAATTGGCGGATAAAAAAGTCGTATCACAGAATGAGTTGGCGTTGGCCAAAGCAAAATATGACAAGGCATTAGCAGATTTAGAATTGGCAAAAACGCATCTTGACTTAACAACAATCAAAGCACCGTTTAATGGATTTATGGATCGATTCGAAGTTCGTTTAGGAAGCTTTGTCGATGAGGGCGAATTATTGACGACACTTTCAGACACTTCCACCATTTGGGTATATTTTAATGTGTCAGAATCAGACTATTTACATTTTATGTCTCAAATGACGCCTGATAATTCACCTGAACTCCATCTAAGACTAGCAGATGGATCAATTTATCCACATACTGGAAAAATTGATACCATCGAAGCCGACTTTAATAACGAAACAGGGAATATTGCTTTTCGTTCGTCGTTTCCAAATCCGGATCGATTGCTTCGTCACGGAGAAACAGGAAATATTTTGGTGTCATTACCAGTTAAAGACGCTCTACTTGTACCGCAAAAATCTACTTTTGAAATTCTAGACAAAAAATTTGTCTATAAAATTGATGAAAAAAATATTGTTCGTTCGCAGCCGGTTGTCGTTAAAGAAGAACTGCCACATTTATACATCATATCAGAAGGTTTGAGTTCCAAGGATCGGATTTTGGTTGAAGGCATTAACAAAGTATCACCCGGTGAAGAGATAAGGCCAAAAGTAAAACAATATGTAGCAGTGCTTGAAGAACTCAATGTACCTGCAGAATAACAAAGGACTTTCATTTTTTGGCAATAGCATAGGGAAAAATATATGTTTCAAAAATTCATTCATCGGCCAGTATTGGCGATAGTTATCTCTTTATTGATAGTATTTATTGGTATTCTCGCTATGCGAAACCTACCTGTTTCGCAGTTCCCTGAAATTGCTCCGCCTCGAGTTATGGTGAGTATTGTCTTTCCTGGATCAAGTGCAGATGTATTGGTGCGCTCGACAATTATTCCTTTAGAGCGAGCCATCAATGGTGTGCCTGGCATGCGCTACATGGTTTCTGATTCGACAAGTGCTGGTGAGGCAACGATTCAAGTTGTTTTTGAATTGGGCACAGATCCAAATCAGGCGGTTGTGCAAGTCAAAAACAGAGTGGACCAAGTTCTGAACCGATTACCACAATTGGTTCAGCTAGAAGGGGTTATCGTACAAAAAGTTCAGCCCAGTATGCTGATGTATGTAAATCTTTTTAGTGAAGATAAAGCGGCCGATGAGAAATTTCTTTATAACTACGCCAATATTCATGTTCTTCCTTCATTACAGCGGATCAAAGGCATGGGAAGAGCATCTATTTTAGGTGCACGTCAATATGCGATGCGTATTTGGCTCAATCCTGATCGTATGCGAGCCTATAAAGTTTCAGCGCAAGAGGTGATTGAAGCGATAAGTGAGCAAAGTGTTATTGGACGCCCTGGACGTATCGGGAGAAGCTCAGGTAAACAGTCACAATCGTTAGAACATGTTTTAATTTATAAAGGGCGCTTTAATAAGCCTGAGGAATATGAAAACATTATTCTCCGCGCCAATCCAGAAGGTGAAGTACTATATCTCAAAGATATTGCAGAAATAGAATTAGGAAGTGAGTTTTTCGATATTTATTCGAATGTTGATGGACATCCATCGGCAGCGATTGTTCTTAAACAAACCTATGGTAGCAATGCAAGTACAATCATAGAAGACGTTAAAAAAGAACTTGAAACATTGAAAGTAACTTCATTTCCTCCAGGTATGGATTATAAAATTAGTTATGATGTTGCCAATTTTTTAGATGCATCTACAGAGAAAGTTGTACATACGCTTTTTGAAGCATTTATTTTGGTTGCAATCGTTGTATTTATTTTTCTTGGTGATTGGCGCTCCACATTGATTCCAACCATTGCGGTACCTGTTTCATTGGTCGGTGCTTTTGCTTTTATGCAAGGTTTTGGTTTAACCATCAACCTTATCACACTATTTGCATTGGTTTTGGCTATCGGTATTGTCGTTGACAATGCGATCGTTGTCGTGGAAGCGGTTCACGCAAAAATGTCGGAAGAACATATCGGGCCGTACAAAGCTTCATGGAAAGTGCTCGGAGAAATCAGTGGCGCTATCATTGCGATTACAATGATGATGACGGCTGTTTTTGTGCCAGTGGCATTTATGAAGGGACCGGTTGGCGTTTTTTACCGTCAATTTGCGATAACGATGGCAACAGCGATAGTTTTATCGGGTGTAGTGGCGCTTACATTGACGCCTGTTCTTTGTGCAATGATCTTAAAACCGCATCAGCAAAACAAAAAAACCAGTGGTTTACTGTCGAAAGGGTTAGGAAAATTTGAACAATTTTTCGAAAAAATAACCGATCAATATGTAGCGCTTCTGCGAAAAATTGCAGATCGGAAATGGATTACAGCTGGTTTTTTCTGTCTATTTGTTGCGGGTATCATTGTTTTGACAAAAATTACACCATCAGGATTTATTCCAAATGAAGATCAAGCCATGATTTATGCCATTGTGCAAACACCTCCTGGAACCACGCTCGAACGAACCAACCAAATATCAAAAGAGCTGCAGCGCATTGCTGAAGAGATCGAAGGCATTGACTCGGTCTCGTCTTTAGCAGGGTATGAAATACTTACAGAAGGACGCGGATCAAATGCTGGGACCTGTTTGATCAATCTGAAACATTGGTCTAAACGTAAACAATCTTTAGAAGAAATTATTGAAGAGCTCGAAGAAAAGACTCGGGATTTAGGAGCCATTGTCGAATTTTTTGAACCGCCAGCTGTTCCTGGATTTGGGGCAGCAGGTGGGATTGCGTTTCGCTTGATTGATAAAACAACCGAAACCGACTATCAACAGTTTGGTCAGATAAATGAAACTTTTTTAAATAAGCTAAAAGAGCGCAAAGAATTAACCGGCTTGTTCTCATTTTATGCCGCGAACTATCCTCAATATGAGCTTATATTTAATAATAAGCTTGCCATGCAAAAAGGGATTTCGGTAGGAAAAGCCATTGAAAATCTTAATATTCTGATTGGTAGTACCTATGAACAAGGCTTTATTCGGTTCGGTCAGTTTTTTAAAGTGTATGTCCAATCACTGCCCGAGTTTCGTAAACTACCTTCGGATGTTTCTAATTTTTACGCCAAAAACGATGCTGGAGAAATGGTGCCGTACTCATCCTTTATGTCCATGAAAAAAACGCAAGGCCCCAATGAAATTACACGCTACAATATGTACAATTCATCAGCGATTCGAGCAGTCCCTGCAGCAGGTTATACGTCAGGTGATGCCATTGCAGCTGTCAAAGAAACTGCCAGTAAGACCTTGCCTAGAGGATATGACGTGGCTTGGGAGGGTCTGTCCTACGATGAAGCGACAAGGGGCAATGAATCAATACTGATTTTTGCGATTGTTGTTTTATTTGCTTACCTTGTGCTATGCGCGCAGTATGAAAGTTTTGTTATTCCTTTGGTGGTGATGTTATCGCTTCCACCCGGTATTTTTGGGTCCTATTTTTTGATCAAGCTGACGGGTCTGGCAAACGATATTTATGCCCAAGTTGGTTTGATTATGTTGGTTGGATTATTAGGCAAAAATGCTGTTCTGATTGTTGAATTTGCACGTCAAAAAGAACAACAAGGAGTGCCGATTGTAGAAGCAGCAATTGAAGGAGCCAAGGTGCGATTTCGACCTATTTTGATGACGTCATTTGCTTTTGTTGCGGGGCTTATTCCATTGGCAATTGCCACTGGTCCCGGAGCGATTGGCAACCGTACCATTGGAAGCTCTGCTTTAGGTGGAATGCTATTAGGAACGATCTTTGGGGTGATTATAGTTCCTGGACTATATGTCGTTTTTGCGAGCTTGATTCAAGGTAAGTCGCTGATTCGAGATGAACATGAAAGTCCACTGAGTGAAGGGGAATCCAGCCATGCTTAATCAACAACAGATAAAATTTGGTGTTATGATCCTGGCACTCTATTTTATATCTGGGTGTGTACCGAGAGTTTCAGAAGATATGCGCGTCAGAGATATAAATGTTAACCCCCCACAACATTTCGGTGAATCGGTTTCCGATGCAAATGAAAGTATTGACTCAGAAGCAGCAATGCAAGCACAAAACATGCGGCAGTGGAACGATTTTTTTTCTGATCCGCATTTGCTAGAACTTGTTGAAGCAGCCCTGATGCACAACCAAGAATTACAAATCATCAATCAAGAAGTATTGATTGCACAAAACGAAGTGATGGCCAAAAAAGGTGAATATTTACCATCTTTGGGACTTTCAGGAGAAGCTGGAATTGAAAAAGTAGGTGAATTTACTCACCAAGGTGCGACTGATTCGACAACAGAATATGAACCTGGAAAATTTGTTCCAAAAAAATTGCATAACTATGCAATAGGATTGCACTTGTCTTGGGAGGTTGATGTCTGGAAACGTATGCGCAATGCCAAAAAGGCGGCTGTTATGCGATTTTTAGCGAGCAAAGACGGGCGTAATTTTGTGCAAACCAAGCTTATTGCTGAAGTCGCAAGTTCTTATTATGAACTACTCGCGCTTGATGCGAAACTAGATATTGTTTCACGCAATATCGAAATTTTTGAAGAAGCGCTTGATTTGGTCCGCGCCCAAAAAGATGCGGCTCGGGTTACTTCAATTGCGGTCAAAAGGTTTGAGGCGGAGCTTTATAAAAACCAAAGCCGGCGATTCGATTTGCAACAAAAAATTTTTCAAGTTGAAAATCGAATCAATTTGCTTGCCGGCCGATTTCCTCAAACAATATCTAGACAAACAGAAGATTTTATCAATACCCAGTTGGATGTTGTAAAAGAGGGGATTCCATCTGACTTGCTACGCAATCGTCCAGACATCTCCCAAGCTGAACGAGAACTTGCGGCAGCCAAGTTGGATGTGAAATCCGCTCGCGCGCAATTTTTTCCTTCGCTGAGTATTGAAGCACATTCGGGTTTTGAATCTTTTCGTGCGAGCCATTTGTTGAAGCCAGAATCTGTATTTTATAATGTGATGGGAAACCTTACGGCGCCATTATTAAACAGAAAAGGCATCAAGGCCGCTTATGCCAATGCCAATGCCAAACAAATGCAGTCTATTTTGCATTACGAACAAAAAATTCTTAATGGGTTTACTGAAGTGGTCAATCAACTGAGAAACATCGACAACTTACAAAATAGTTTGTTACTAAAGAAAAAACAAGTTGACTCGCTCCAAGAAGCAGTTGATGCATCGGTTATATTATTCAACGCCGCAAGGGCCGATTATGTCGAGGTGCTGCTAACTCAACGAGAAATGCGAGATGCCCAGTTAGAACTTGTTGAAGTAAAAGAACGTCAACTTGTCTCGTATGTGACCTTGTACCAAGCCTTAGGTGGAGGTTGGACAAAAAATAGTCCTGCCAAGCCAGTAAAGTAAGAAATGGCAATCAATGGAATTACTCAGGTTCTTACGTGGAATATAAAGACTGATTGTACAAATTTTATTTTATATTTTTACATAGTAGGCCGACAATTGTTTTTTTGA
>JAGRMV010000131.1 GCA_020441045.1 Deltaproteobacteria bacterium
GAGGTGAAAGTCTTTGGGGTGACGTAACTAAGGTGATGTAACTGCTTTTAAATATTGCCTTTTTTCCTTGATCTTTTATAATGGATGGTTGAGGCAGGGGCTGTAAATAGATCCGTGCAATGAGAGTGTAGGAGAGGCGAATCTTAATATGTCTGTAAAGGAAGTTGTTTTAAACTTCACAGAAGGTGAAAATGAAGGTGTCGAGATCAAACTGACACCGCCTCGTGTAATTCGTGTAGGCCGTAGCGAAGAAAGCGATGTCTTCCTAGGCGAAAAAAAAATTTCTCGTAAACATTGTATTTTGCATCTTGGTGAAGATGCGTTGTCTATCACCGATCTAGAGTCGACCAATGGTACGTTTGTTAATTCCAAACGTATCAACGAACAGTTACTAGAAGACGGAGATCGATTGCGCATTGGTTCGTCGATTGTTGAAGTGCATATTTCTTTTGATGAAAATGCGCAAGAAGCTGCGACAGCTGCAAGTATCGATGAGAGTACAGGCGAATCGATTGATGATGAACCTACCGGTGAAGGAGATAAAGTCAGCGGCGCACGTCGAACTGAAGATATCAATTTGGGCTTTGAGGAATCGTCCGAGTCTCATTCGGAAAGTTCAGAATCCATTAGTTTTGAGGATCAACATAAAGAAGAACTGCCAGAAGAAGATTCAGATCTGGTAGTCGAATATCAAGATCCATCTTATTCAGATGAAGAAGAATCTAAAACTTTTACCGCTTCTGCGCCAGATGCAGATGATGAGTTTGAAGAATTGGAAGTCGATAATACCACAGGCGATGTCGGTAGCACCTTTTCAAAAGAAGCTGAGCCTGTGCATAAACCGATGACATCAGATGAACTGGATTTAGAAAAAATTCCGGAAATTGAAGAGATTTCTGAGGATCTTGAAAATGATATCGAATTTTTATCCAAGGAATCGCCAAAGGCCGCCAACAAGGCCAGTGCAAAAAAGAAAAAAGGCAAAGCCTTATCTGGGGACCTCTCTGCAATGGGGCTTCCTGATTTGTTGCAAAACCTTAATCAAAATCAAAAGACCGGAAGTCTTACATTAAGTTTTGATGAACAAGAAGGCATGATTGCGATTTTAGAGGGCAAGTTGTATAGCGCCCAAGTGGGCAAGGCGGTTGGCAGCAAGGCGGTTTATCGTATGCTGGCATGGGATGAAGGTGATTTTGAATTTCAACCCCTTGATGCAGATGCACCAGAGTTTTCAGCCAAAGGTGTGACCCCGATACAAGAGAGCGTAGATGGCCTGCTGATGGAAGGTATGCGCCAGCTCGATGAACTCAATAAAATCAAAGACGTGCTACCCAAAATGAGCAGCCGCTTAACTCTGAATCCAAGCTCTGATGTGCCGTTGTCAAAATTACATCCGAAGGTGTTGGACATTGTCCAATTGATCATGGCGCATAAAAAGATGGCGGATGTGATGGATCTAAGTCCGCTAACGGATTTGGAAACTTCAAAAATTATTTTCTATTTGATGAAGAAAAAAATGATCACGGTAAAATAACTAAAAATGACGAGCCAAAAGGTTCCTATACATTTTAGTGTTGGGCCTATTGGGCTTATTCAATGTCGTCTTCGATGAACAGTTGTGTGCGAGAGTTTACTTTTGCAAAGATCGAGCAAGTGTTAGCAGGATAATCGCGCTGGTCTCCAACCGCAATAACGACAAACCACCACGCGTAGGGCGCATTGATTACCCAGTCTTCTGGTGCGTATTGTGTGGAAGCAGAGCAATCACCATAATATGAAAAAGCTGTATCTGGTGAATCTCCACTTAAAGTCGACGTTCCATCGGCATCATATTGTCCGGCGAGCGCCTCATATTGAAATCGCAGTGGGTTTCCGTCTGGGAAAACATTGCCCAGTTCTGTCCATGTTGATTCGGTCCCATCAAAATTCAGCACCCCACCTGCATCAGCAGCAGTCGGAATGGCTGAGGGATTAACATTGAGGCTAATATAGGCATTGTTTTCACTAAAATATTGCTCTTGGTAGAGCGCGATAGAGTTGACATTGGAGGTAGCTTCACTGGTTCGAGATTTAAGTACGTATTTTCGGTATTGTGGAATTGATATCGCGGCCAAAATGCCAATGATGGTCACCACCACCATCAGCTCAATCAAAGAAAATCCTTTACGTATCTCGCAGTCCATGAAAAACCCCACCTCTTTCTATATACCTTCAATTATAGCAATTTTTAGTGTTTTATTCACTTGTTTTCTTTAGTGTTGCCCTGCTCATCAATGTTGCGAAAATTTGCTTTTCGAGATCTACAATTTTCCAGGTCGGGATCGAAGGGTGCTCAAAAAATAACGCAAAAAGACATTTTCCCCAGTAGGGCGTCTCCATGATGCCTGATAAGGTGGTGACACCTGTGAGAGAACCGGTTTTACCACGGATATTCTTGATCAACTTGGGATGTTTGGTTCGTCTTTTGAGGGTGCCATCAATGCCCGAAATACCCATCGAAGCAAAAATCTCCGGCTGAAATAGAAAGTCCTTGTACGTCATATGGATGAACTGGACAAACCAATCCGGCGTCACTTGTGAATGCCGAGATAACCCGGAGCCATTTTCAATTAACATGTTGGGTTCAAACGGTAGGGTGGCTTTAAAGAGGTTATTGATGTAGTCACTGCCTTCGACGGTGCCATATGTGTCGCCAAGCTGCGCAAAAAGCATTTCGGCAATGACGTTGGTACTGTATTTGTTCATAAAAATAATCATCTCACCCAAAGGTCGTGACCGATGGGTGTAGATTGTTTTTGCGTCTGGATGACAAGGGGAGTGAATGATTTCGGGGATTTTTTTGCCAGTGAACATTTGATAATACGTGGCGAACGCGTGGCCAGTGTAAAGGGGTGGGTTGGTCATGGCTCGATAGTAGTTTCGATTGTGCCTGGTTGTGACTGTACCAGATACTTGGATGACCCAGGTGTCTTTTTTTTGCGATACTTCAACACGCAGATTTTTGTTTTTCTGACCCGTGATCGCTTTGTTTTCGATTTTAAACAGTGGCAGATCCGGGGTTAACCTTACTTCTGGTGGTTTGCCGATCTCGGTTCCCTGCACTCGGATGGTCATGGCATTATAGTTCATCGATAGACCACTGATCGGAGCGGTAAACGCACGTTGATCATCACGTTCGAAACCGGTAGCATAACTGCGTTGCATAGGGAGGATATGATCATCCACAAACAGGGTTTCAACTGGATCGTTGATGATTTTGCTGACTTGCTCGGCGATCGTAAAAACTTTTTCGTGGACCAAGGACGGGTCCCCACCACCTTCAATGCATAAGCTCTTATTGAGTTGCTTGATCTCGGTTTGAAATACATGGGCACTACCCCACTTTTCCAAGGCCGCCCAACTGGTAATAAGTTTTGAAGTAGAGGCAGGCGAAAATAATTTTTTTTCATTGATACGTACAACAGGTTTTTGGGTGTCGATAGGGGTCACAACAAATCCGAGTTGATGTTCCAAAATGCCTTGGGCTTTGGCAAGCTGTAAGATTTCTTTTTCAAGACTGTGGTTTTCTTGCGCTCGCAAAGACTGCACGTATAAACAGATCAATAACAAAAAAAAGGAACTTGGCTTCATCCGCATGATTGCGTAGTCTATCTTATTCATATGAAAAAGCATCTTTCTCATAAAGCGGGTCAA
This sequence comes from Deltaproteobacteria bacterium, assembly GCA_020441045.1. Lineage (GTDB taxonomy): Bacteria > Bdellovibrionota_G > JALEGL01 > JALEGL01 > JAGRMV01 > JAGRMV01. The sequence continues at coordinate 3,694 of JAGRMV010000131.1, forward strand.
TTTTTGATGGTCGGATTGTCTTCAACTGAGCTTACAGCCCAGGAAGCAGATTTTCTTCGACAAGTACAACCCAAAGGGATTATTTATTTTCGGCGCAATGTGGCCAACCCCAATCAACTGATCGATTTGACCCGGCAGGTGCAGTCTTGTCTGGCGCATACTGCAATCATTGGGATTGATCAAGAAGGTGGAAGGGTTGCACGATTAAGTGATCCATTTACGGTGTTTCCTGGCAATGAATCTCTGGCAGAAGATTATATGCGAACCGGGGATCCACAGTGGATCATCAAAAAAGCCAAGTGGATGGCCCGTGAGCTCAAAGCCATCGGTGTCAATTGCAATTTTACGCCCGTGGCCGATGTGCAAACCAATCCGAATAATCCGATCATGCTAGGCAGGACCTTTGGCAGTGATCCGGAAGTGGTTGCCAAGCTGGTTGCTGCAACCATTGATGTGTTTGAAGATGAAGCAGTGCTCAGCTGCGCCAAACATTTTCCAGGTCATGGCGATACCATCGTAGATAGTCATCTTGAGCTTCCGCATGTTGATACAGATCGTAACACCTTGCTTTCACGTGAGTTGATTCCGTTTGCACGTGCAGTGAAACATCGAGTACCGATGATCATGACGGCGCATATCATGTATCCAGAAATTGACCCCCAACATCCCGCAACGCTCTCGAAATATTTTTTACAAACCTTGCTTCGAAAAAAACTTGATTTTCAAGGGTGCATTGTCAGTGATGACTTAGAAATGAAGGCGATCGCGCATCACTATAAAATTGACCAGGCCTGTGTTGCCTCGATTATGGCCGGGTGCAATATGGCGTTGGTATGCGAAGATCAAGTCCTGGCCTACGCTTGCTATGAAGCGCTACAACAAAAAATCGATCACAAAGACTTGCAAGCTCGCTTACAAGAAAACCAAAAACTTTTTCGGCAATGGGATCAATCATACTTGCGAAGTAAAAGACTGCGTAAGCGTGCGCAGTGGGGCTGGACTTCACACCACTTTCCACAGATCTAGTTGCATGGAGCAAGCAAGTAACTCAAACTGGCCAAAAAAATTAGGCAAATATCTAAAATTTGGATAGTATGACCTTTGCAAAATGCTTATTGCATAACCATAGGTACTAGCTAAAGTGATCTTGGGTGTAAGCAGTATAAAATAAGGATCATTTGCGAAAGGAATGAGGGCATGGAAAGTTTTATGAGTATTTTTTGGCACTCGACGTTTATGAAAATAAACGCGTGTGTTTCGATCATCGCGGTAGGGTTCATTGCCGAGCGTATGTATGTGTTGTTTTATCGTTATCAGGTCAATTCCAAGAAATTTATGGTTGAAGTAGAAAACCTGGTCAAACAAGGCAATATTTCCGAAGCCATCAATCACTGTAGTGGCAGTGTTGCACCATTGGCATCTGTGCTTAAATCAGGTTTGACCAAAGCGCCACAAGGACCGATGGCTGTTTCCATGGGGCTAGATGAGGCGATCTTGGAAGTTTCCCCAAAAGTGCATAAACGCGTTGGTTCATTGTGGGGTATTGCCAACATTGCGACGTTGATCGGTTTGATTGGTACCATTGTTGGTTTGATTGTTTCGTTTTCCGGTTTGAGTGTGGCTACACCTGAGCAGCGGGCAAATTTGCTTGGTTTGGGTATCGCTGAAGCGCTTTACAATACTGCGCTTGGATTGAGTATTGCGGTAACTTGTATCATCGCCCATTCCTTTTTATCGGGTCTTTCCAAAGGGGTTATGAGTGATATTGATTACTATTCAAGCCGCTTGGAAAACTTGCTTATGGCCCATGCCAAAGGAACGGACAAGTAATCTATGTTCGGGAAGGTATGGAACATTGCTATGAGTGGTTGTGTTGTTTTACTGCATGATGATCTTGTTAGGGGCGAGCGGGAGGCTCGTGTAGCTTAAACGCAATGTCACGACGTGGTAGAGGACATACGGGTGGAGACCATGAGTTAGGACGTGAGCTTAACTTGGTGCCTTATTTGGATATTATGGTCAACTTGGTCTTGTTTATGTTGGTCAATATCGTTAGCTTTTTGAGTTTTACCATTCTCAATGCTTCTATCCCTCAGCTTAATACTGGTCCTGCCAGCGAGGCCCAAGCCCAAGCCAAGGGCGAAGAGTTGCTTTTGGTGATGTATGTCTATGAAAACAGCATTTTGATTGCGCCGTCGGTGACCAATGGCAAGCCCATTCCAAAAAAGAGCTTTGAAAAAGTCAAAGCGCAAGGTAGCGACGAAAAAGTGTATAACTTTGCCGGGATCAATGCTTATTTGGGCACCATCAAAAGCCGTTTCCCGAAAGAAGAAAAAATCTTGATCACGTCCAAACCTGATATCAGTTATGAGAGCATTATTCAGGCGATGGACGCTGCCCGTGAAACCGATTCAGGGTTAGAAGATCTTTTCCCAGAGGTAACATTAAGCATATGAGCGATCT
>JAGRMV010000132.1 GCA_020441045.1 Deltaproteobacteria bacterium
AGGGTTGACCTCGATTGAAGAAGTCTTACGTGTTACCCAAGACGAATCATTACTTGACTAGAAATCAAAAACTTCCCTGGTTACATCTGATAAGACCGTTATGTAACAAATACGGCTTATATATCATTAGCTAGCACTCGATGCACATTCGATGCACATGGTTGCATACGGAATGGCTTCTAGTCTTTTGATTTGGATCTTGCCTTCACAAGCTGTACAAGTGCCATATTGATTGTTTTCAAATCGCTTGATTGCATCGTCAATCAACTGAATTTCTTGACGCGAAACATCGTCCAAAGCCTGAAAAACCTCATCACTTTCAGATTCCGTCGCTCTATCCTCTGAGTCTTGTGAATGTACACTTCTAAAACCAGCCTCTATCTTCTCTACGCGTTTACGTAACATTTCCCTTTTCTTTTCTAACGCATCAATCAAGTTTTTATACATATCCATACCCAACTCCAATCACTGATGATAAACCTAAACATTATAAAACAAGTTTAGATGATATATTGTAAGTTACGTCGAAAATGTCTCAGTGCGTAACTTGAACGATTCATGTACTGCCCAAGTCTATTTAAAATACGACATTTTTAAACAACCTGCAAAATATCTTAGCCCTTCTAAAAATATGTTTTCTTTGGTCTGGCTCTATATATTCATCCATATAATTTCCAAACAATACCCTTACTGTGGTCATAAAAATAGTACGCTCTTAGCTTGTGGCTGAACGAATGAATGAGATACAAGTGAAAAATAAGCCATAAAGATCGATGAAAAAAATGATTGTCCGATTCTAAACTACAATATTTTGCCCGTACATATTCCCTTTGTTGCTCTCTCCTCTCGTGACATCAACGAAACATTACGTTACAATATCTCCTATGCCAGTGTTTGCTTATAAAGGCGTCAGCGCCCAAGGGAAAAACATCAAAGGCGTCATTGACGCTGGAAGTGTTTCTGAAGCCCGTTCACGGCTGAAAGCAGATAGGATTTTTGTCACTGAAATCCAAGAATCCTCAAAAGCGGCAGCTGCTTCGGGTGCCAATCGATCCATCAAAGGCAAAGTCAGTGCGCAGGACCTAGCTCTACTTACCCAACAGCTCTCAACCCTTATGGGAAGTGGCATTCCACTTGTCGACTCTTTAAGCGCCTTGATTGAACAAGCCGAAAATGTGCGTTTAAAAGAAACCTTGTCGGACGTTCGAAGCCGAGTTAATGAAGGTTCATCGCTTGGTGATGCTTTTAGCAAGCATCCTAAAGTATTTAACAATCTATATATCAACATGATCCGTGCCGGAGAGGCTTCTGGAACTTTGGATCAAGTATTAGACAAATTAACTTTTTTTACCGAGAACCAAAACAAGCTCCAAGGCAAGGTTGTATCGGCCATGGCCTATCCTATTTTCATGGTTTTTGCTGGTTTGATTGCTATGGTCATTATTTTCACTGTCGTTATCCCGAAATTAACTTCTTTATATGCAGATATGGATCAAGTCCTCCCACTGCCTACCCGAATTATCATTGCTGTGAGTGACGGCTTGATCGGGTATTGGTATTTGATCGCCATTGCTTTATTTGTCTTGGTGATGGGGTTTCGCGCTTTTGCCAAATCCAAAAGTGGACAATGGAAACTGCATCAATACATGCTGACCATGCCTTTGTTTGGCAATCTTTTCCGAATGGTTGCGGTGGCACGGTTTTCAAGTACACTGGCAACCTTGTTAAGTAGCGGCGTTCCCATTCTGACTTCGATGGACATCGTAAAAAAAGTGCTCGACAATGTGGTGCTTAAAGAAGTTATTGAAAAAGTCCGTAACAATTTATCAGAGGGGGATTCTATCTCTGAACCGTTGCGCCGCTCCAATCAATTTCCACCGCTGGTCACTCATATGATCTCGGTAGGAGAAAAATCTGGAGAATTGGAATCAATGTTGTATAAGATAGCAGAAAACTACGACAACCAGGTCGAAAACAAAATCACCACGCTCACCTCATTACTAGAGCCACTGATGATATTGATCATGGCCGGCGTCATTGGTTTTATTGTTTTTAGTGTTATGTTACCGTTGATCAATATGAACAACGCGTTTTAATAGGAGTTTTACATGCGATCATTACATACCAAAGGTTTTACCCTCGTCGAAATTCTAGCCGTCATGGTCCTGGTTGCCCTCTTGGCAGCAACCGCAGGTGTCGGTATCAATGCGCAAATCCAAAAAGGCCGTGTCAAGGCTGCAGTCACCCAGATTGCATCTTTTGATCAGGCGATTTCACTTTTTGAACTTGAATGTGGTTTTTTTCCTACCGAGCTCAATGATCTTTTACAAGCACCTACAGCACGTCGCTGTAAAGGTTATCCCAAACAAGGGTTTATGAAGAAAAAATCCATACCTGTTGACCCATGGCAAGGGGAATATAACTATGATGGTGCAGGTTCCCGGAGTGGCTTTGGCTATGACCTTTGGTCCAATGGCCCTGACGGGGAAGAAGGCACTGATGATGACATTACCAACTGGGAAACAAATACAGACAACGCAGACGACGAAGAGTAATCTCCTCTTAAAAAAACTGCGAAACAGTGGTTTTACCCTGATTGAACTGATTTTTGTCTTGGTCTTGATGGCCGTCATTGGGGGATTTGCCATGCCGAAGCTGGCTTCGATTTCTGGCATGAACAAAAAAACCAAGGTGCTCAAACTTGCTGGTTTTTTGCAACGTGCACATCAGCTCGCCGTTCTTAAAGGCAAGAACTTCAGGGTAGTTTTGGATGCTAATGCAGGTCAATTCTGGATTGAAGAGCAACAACCGCCTCAAACCAAAGAACTGCTTCCAGAAGAGTTCAAAGTGGATGACGTCTTGATGTCTTTTCGTAAAGAAGCTGAAGACTTCATGGACGAAGAACAGATAGAGAAAAGAAAACAAGCACGCTTCCAGAAATTTGAAGCCCAAGACGTCAAAAAAGTATCTCTGCCCGAAGGGCTGACTGTTGCGTCCGTATATCTGTCGACCCAAGATGAAAACGCTACAGAAGGATTGATCTATATCCCGATCTCGCACTCTGGCTATCACCCAACTGTCATTGTGCATATCGCGCAAGGTGACGAAATTCTCTTTAGCCTAGTTTTCCCAGCCTTGAGTGCAAAAGCGAGTATTGAGAAAGGTGAAGCCAAACCAGAGGAAATGCAATGGTAACCAAGTTTACAACCACCGGCGGGTTTTCTTTGCTCGAAGTGTTAGCTGCGCTGCTTCTACTGGCGGTGAGCATTGTTGCCCTTTCTGAAAACCAAACCCAGTCGATTCAATTGATTCAAGCCACCCAATATCGGGATAAAGCATTGTTATTGGCACAGTCTAAAATGAACGAAACCGATCGTAAAGTGCAGGAAAAAGGCCTTTCTGCCTTGAAAGATTCCGAAAGCGGAGAATTTGATCAGGAGCAGTTTCCAACTTATACGTGGGTGATCACCAAAGAAAAAATTCCGGTACCTGATTTTGTCAGTTTACTTTCGATGTCCAGTGGGGAACAAGCTGAAGAAGATCAATTTGATACTTCGGCTTTGGAAGGTCCCTTAAAAGCAGTTACTGAAATTTGGGGGAAGGCCATCCGTCAAGTTACTGTAGAAGTACTATGGAAACAGCGTAACAATGAAAAATCCTACCGCTTGGTCACCCACTACGTGGAAAAAGATGCTTTTGGACAAGTACAAGGTTTAGTACAGGGGCTTACTGGGGGTGCTGGTGGTAGCCAGAACGGCGAAGAAGGAGAAAATGGCTCTACTCCACAACAAAATACAGGTGAAAATGGCAACACGAATAACAACTAAAAAGGGTTCACCACGTAATACAAGTGGATTTACACTGATCGAGCTTATTCTTGCGATGGTCATTTTATCGATTTTGGGAACCTATACCTGGATATCTATGGATACAGCTTTTAAAACCCAAAAAGCAGTGGAGCGCTTTGCAGATCTTTATGAACAGGCCAGCGCCGTTACCGGCAAAGTGACAATGGATGTTAGTCAAATGTTTCTCATTCCCTCCAGCCAGAACCTCACTTATTTAAAAGGGGACGAAGGCAATATCGCCTTTACCTCCTTAAGTCACGTCCCTCTTACATCTATGGCAAAGGAATCAGAACAAACAGAAATCATCTACCAAACCGTTGCCAATGAAAATCGGCGTGGTCTTAAACTACTGCAACGGAGCGAAACACGTTTTATTGACGGGCTCAAAGAAAAAAAAGAAGAAGAAAAATTCGAAATCCTGACCGGTCAACTCGAAAGTATTGTATTTGAATACAGTAAAGACGGTGTCGATTATGTAAAGTCTTGGGACACAACCGAACGTGATAATAAAGACAAACTCCCTAAAATCATCAAATTGCAATTGACTTTTAAAGAAGGTGATCCTACTGGACAACCCGATGAAGAAAGAGAAGTCTTTCTTGAGTCTTATATCGATATCCCTATGTCGGAATTTTATTCGCCTGTACAACAAACCAAGCAAGACGGCAAAGGCAAAAAAGGTGAAAATACCAACAATCAAAATAATCAAAACAATCAAAATCCTCAACAACCTTCTAACAACATCAATCCAATGGGAGTCGATGGATAATGCTTACCAATAAAAACCAATCCAGACGTGGCATCGCACTACTGTTTGTCATGGGCGCACTCATGATCATTACCGTGATTTCCATTGAACTGACCCAACGTTCACAAATTGCAAAACAGTCTGTCTTAGGTCGCAGAGACGCGGTCAAGGCATTAGAGCTAGCCAAGGCAGCATTTCGCTGGTCAACCTTTAGGTTACAGCTTGATACACAGCTTGATGGCATTCCGGTCATTCCAGGTACCAATTTTGGTGGCAAGAAAGACGATTTTTCTGAAATGCAGTGGAACTTTCCGCTTACTTACCCATTTCCTGTCAGTTTAACCGCCAATCAGATAGATGACCTCGAAACAGAACAGGTCGCATCAGCAGAAAGCTTAGAAGGATCTTTTGTCACGAGTATCAAAGACGCCAGTGCTAAAATCAACCTCAACGATGTCGGTATCGGTGGCCCTCCTGGGCAAAAAGTTGTATCAGGCGCCGCCAAAGTATTGCTATATTTGCTGTCTTCGCCTCGTTTTCAAAAATATTATCAATACGATTCAAATCAAAAAATCAACGAGATCGTCTACTCTATTGACGACTGGACAGATGTTGATACCCAAATCAACCACCTTGGGGGGGGTGACGAGGATCAAGAATACGCCATCAAAGATTTTCCTTATACTGTAAAAAACGGACCTTTCTTTACGTTATCTGAGGTCGGCATGCTCAAAACATTAAATGATGAGCTATTTGAAGAGTTAAAACCCTTTGTTACGGTCTACCCTTTTGATGCAAAAATACCGCGCGTATCTTCTCAGCCAGTGGTGCCAAAAGGCAAAATCAATGTCAACACCGCTCCGGTCGAACTGATTGCAGCCCTGATCTCTCCCCGCGCCATGACTAGCAATCGTGACCGCCTTACGTGTGCCCAAAAATTTGCACAAGCAAGGGCCCTACAAGCTTTTCGCTCGATCAAAGCTGGAGGCACTGAGCCTAGTTTTATGACTTTTATGCAAGATTTTTGCGGCGCGCAAAACCAAGACAATACGTCTAGTGACAATGATTTTATTGAAAAACAAGTCATGGCTATTTTAGACGTACGATCTGATTTATTCGAGATTGAAGCCGTGGGAATTTCTGGAAATATTGAAAAGACAATTTCAGCAGTTGTGTTAAGATCTAAAGATGGAGTCAAAACCCTCTATTGGAAAGTTTTGTAACGTTACCTACCATACTCCCTCGGAGTTGTGCGTTCGTACAATGAAGGAATAAAAAAACGTGGCACATCAAGTTGTTGGACTAGACATTGGTACCTACAGTATCAAAGCGGCTGTTTTCGAAACGAAGTTTCGTTCGATGAAGCTTAGCAACTTGATTGAATCTTCTCCTCTTAAACTCGACAACCTTGAGCCTGAAAAGTATCAAGAAACACTTTCCAAAGCTATTGCTCAGTTCATCCAA